>CAXSFX010000055.1:0-20249 GCA_964236655.1 uncultured Acidobacteriaceae bacterium
GGACAGCACGCGAGAAAGTGCGGTTGTAGTGACAATCTGATCGCCCAGTTGCGTGGTGCCGAGCTGTAGCCGGTTCTCAAGAAAAACATAGGAGAGCAGGCAAACCAGCGCCGCAACACCGGGGAAGCCCGCTGCCGAGGCGACCATGCTGGTGGACTTGGAGCGGTCTTCTTCGCCTGCATTGAGCAGCATGATGACAAAGGTAAACAGCACCATGATCGCGCCTGAGTACACGATGACTTGCGCGGCAGCCAGAAACTCCGCCCCAAGCAGCAGGTACAACACGGCCAGCGAGATCATGACCACGATGAGCGAAAGTGCGCTATTGATCGGATGCTTTTGCAGCAGCAGGTTGAGTGCGCCTGCGACGCACAATGAAGCGAAGACGAAGAAGAGGAAAACGTACATTCTGGATCCACACTCACTGCGCGAGGGAGTCGCGGGGGATGCTGCCCTTTGTTGTAGCAAATTGTAAATCAGTCCCGTGTAAAGCGGCTGCCTTGCACGGGACCGGCGCGAAGTCTACAACACAAACCACAAGCTGCTGGCTACGATATTGAGTACGGCAAGAGGCATCAGAAACTTCCAGCCGAAGCTCATGAGCTGGTCATAGCGGAAGCGGGGCAGGGTGCCACGAACCCAGATGTAGAGAAAAAGAAAGAGAAGGACTTTGAAGACAAACCAGAACACCGGCAGCAATGCTGCGAGGATGGGACCGCCGAAGTTGTCAGGCAGCAAGTGCCCCAGCGGACTTAGCCAGCCACCGAAAAACAGCAGGGTCGCCACACAGGCAACTGTGATCATGTTGGCATACTCTGCCATGAAGAACATTGCGAACTTCATCGAAGAATATTCCGTGTGATAGCCGGCTGCCAACTCGGTCTCCGCCTCCGGAAGATCGAATGGAGTTCGGTTTGTTTCAGCGTAGGCAGCCATCAGGTAGATAAAGAAAGCCAGGAACTGCATGCCGCCGAAGAAGTTCCAGCTCCACAGGCCGTGAGCGGCTTGCACGTTCACGATGTCACGTAGACGCAACGACCCGGCCCGCATGATTACACCTACCAGCGACAAGCCCAGAGCCAACTCATAGGAGACAAGCTGTGCGCTGGCCCGAAGGGAACCGAGCAGTGAATACTTATTGTTTGAAGCCCAGCCACTAAGAGCGATGCCGTACACGCCAACAGAAGTTACACCCAGAATGACAAGCAGACCGATATTCAAATCTGCAATTTCAAACAGGTCAACGCCGTGGAAGCTGATTTCCTTTCCAAAGGGAACGACGGCAATTGAGGTCAATGCACAGACCAGTGCGACGACCGGTGCACCCACATAGAGCACCCGGCTCACGTTAGCCGGCATCAGGTCTTCCTTGAGAAAGAGCTTGATGCCATCTGCAAGCGGCTGCAGCAAACCGAAAGGCCCCACGCGGGTAGGTCCCCAACGGTTCTGAATGCGACCGACAACCTTGCGCTCCAGCAGCACCGTGTAGGCTACCGCCGTCAAAAAAATGACAAACACCACTGCGATCTTGACAAGGCTCAGCAGGGTAAAGATCAGGATTGTCGACACGCGTTCAGCCTCCTATCTTTATCGTTACCTTCATCTTGCATCAGTCAGCCGCAGTTTGAACAGGGGCAGTCTCCCGGCTTTCCAGAACCTGGTGCAGCACGCTGGAGTAGCGGCCCAGTGTACCTGAAGTAAACAGGGTGTCACTTGAAGCAAGCACTAGGTCGGCGCGATCTCTGGGGAACTCGCCGATCTGCACCAGGTCGGCGCGCATGGGCTTGTCCAAACCTGAGAATAGCTCGAAGCGTGAGATGGTGTAGGACGGAACCAGGCGTTGTATTTCATCAAAGGTGGCGAATGGATCGAAGGGACTCAACTTCGGCTCGAAGTTGTTCGCGGCCAGCCACACGGCATGTCGGTCCGCCTCGCCTGATTGCGCGCCGCGCGATTGACCCATGTCGGCACGTAGACCTTTGCCGAACGGCACCAGCGAATTGGCTTTGGCACCCATCTTATCCGCGATACGCACGATGAGTTCAAAATCCGGACGGGTGCCGGCGGTGTCGGATGCTTTCTTCACCAGCTGGATGTCCCCATAGGTATTGGTGACTGTGCCCGCTTTTTCGTACAGGTATGAAGCCGGTAATACAACATCTGCCAGCGCCGCGGTCTCAGTTAGAAACATATCCTGTACCACGAGGAAGGTGTTGCGCAGTGCTGCGGGATCGATGCCGTAGCGCGAGACGGGGTTTGAGCCGACGACGTAGAGCGCGCCCAGTTCGCCGCGTCCTGCCGCGTCCATCATTTCGACCAGGTTCAGGCCCGGCATAGTAGGCATGGCCGTCCCATACTCCTCGGCAAACGCACCACCCTGCGCTACCGGCAGGTAGCCTGGCAGGTAGTCCGGCAGCATGCCCATGTCGGCGGCTCCGCGCGAATTGACATAGTCGCCCAGCGCGGCAAATTTGACGCCGGGCAGGGCGCTCCCGAACTCGACTAAGGCAGCAACATCACGGCCGCGGATTTCTGAGCCGAAAGCAACTACCAGTGACTCTTCCTTGCGCAGCGACTCCCGGAACTTCTCCGCTGTCTCATCCGGCACAAAGTCGGACTGCTTGCCGCTGAGGTACGCAAGCAGGGCCGCGTAGCCGTGCGAAGGGATCTGCAACTCGGCTTTTGACTGCCGCCGCAGCTTGATCTCCGTGTGATTGATCAGGTACAGCCGAGCACGGTTCAACCGGACGTTGGTGCGGATTGCATTAGCCAGTAGGGGGTGTTGCTCAGTTGGGTCGTTGCCGATCACGAGCATCGCCGGAGCCTTCTCAAAGCTGCGCAGGCTAGCCGTGGCATCTGCCTTGCCGCTGAGTGCTGCCATCAGGGAGGGGTAATCCGCGGTGCGGTGATGGTCGATGTTGTTGGTACCGAGCACCATGCGAGCAAACTTTTGCAGCAGGTAGCTTTCTTCGTTGGTTGTCCGGTTGGAGCCGATGACTCCGATAGCCTGGCCGCCGCGCGTGTCGCGTACCTCGCGCAGGCGCTTGCCCGCATGGTCGAGTGCGAACTCCCAGGTCACAGGCTCAAGCTTGCCGTTTGCCTGGCGCACGAGAGGCTTGGTGATACGGTCTTCGCGGCTAGCGAAATCAAACGAGTAGCGGCCCTTGATGCAGAGAAAATCGCCATTGATGCCGCTCTTGTCGCGGTTGTCGCCGCGCATGATTTCTGAACCTTCATTGTCGGAGCGGGTCCCAAGGGTAGTTTTGCAGCCGTCACCGCAATGGGTGCAGATGGTAGCGGTATGGTTCATCTCCCATGGCCTGGTTTTATAGCGGTAGGTGCCTGAAGTAAGCGCGCCGACGGGGCAGATGTCGATGCAGGCACCGCACTCCTCGCAGTCCAGGTGGTCGCCCATATTGGGTGCGATCACTGACACGGCACCACGGTTTTGCACGCCAAGCGCCCAGACGTCCATGCCTTCGCCGCACACGCGCACACAGCGGTAGCACAGGATGCAACGCGGACGGTCAAAGAAAACGACCGGCGACCATTGCTGCTCCTCGCGGTGATTTTTGACTTCGGCGTAGTTCGATTCGGCAGCGCCGTACTTGAAGGTCATATCCTGCAGTTCGCACTGGCCGCCTGCATCGCAGACCGGGCAGTCGAGCGGATGGTTGCCGAGCAGCAGCTCCAGGATGCCCTTACGCGACTGCGCAATCTCCGGGCTTTCTGTTGTCACAACCATGCCCTCGGCCACCGGGGTGGTGCAGGCGGTCTGCAGCTTTGGCATCTTGTCAACACGGACGACGCACATGCGGCAGGCACCCTGGAGCGACAGGCCGGGGTAGTAGCAGAAAGAGGGAACATTGATGCCGACCGATTTGCAGGCATCGATGAGAAGGGTACCGGCGGGGGCGGTGAGCTGCTTGCCGTCAACGGTAAGGGAGAGCATTTTTACTTCCTTAATTTCAGGCATGGTAGGCGTAATCTCGCTCTGCTGTAATTTCTATTACTCGTAGAAAGGTGTATTTCAAACTAGTTGAATTAAAGCCTAGTCTTAATTCCGAAAAGCTTTTCTCTCGAGCCGTTTGCCAACCTTAACTGATCCATAGATTACCGCGCCAAGTCCAGCACCAAGGGCCACGAATGGAACTAGCCCTACACCGACTGCAGTTCCTAAAGCTGCAACACCGACTCCACCTATAACGCTGTAAGTACCAGCTCCTACTACTCCGCCCGCCATCGCAGAACTAACTGCCTTTACAACTTCCTTATTGTTGCTCTTCATGCAGTTGACCATCCTCCTTTAACAACCATTTCATCAAGCATTAGAGTTCTAACGTCATGTTTAGTAAAGTCACTGTCAATGTGCCGAAAGCTGTACCAGATTCGGTGCCTGCTGCAGGATCAGCCCCGGCGTCGGCGGGTTTTCTGCCAGGAATGCCTCGAATTCATGCCGGAACTTGGTGATGAACCCGATGGTCGGCATGGCGGCTGCATCCCCAAGTGGGCAGAAGGTCCGGCCCATCATGTTTTCCGCCAGGTACTTGATGTTATCCAGATCCTTGGACACACCATTGCCTTGATAGACGCGCGTAATGGTCTTCTTTAACCAATCCGTGCCCTCGCGGCAAGGGATGCACCAGCCGCAACTTTCGTGCTGGTAGAACTTGATGGTCCGCAGCGCAAACTCAACCATCGACACCGTTTCATCCAGCACTACAACACCGGCAGAGCCGAGCATGGTTCCAGCCTTAGCCAGCTGCTCGAAATCCATGCCGACGTCAATTTC
This sequence comes from uncultured Acidobacteriaceae bacterium, assembly GCA_964236655.1. Taxonomy (GTDB): domain Bacteria; phylum Acidobacteriota; class Terriglobia; order Terriglobales; family Acidobacteriaceae; genus EB88. The sequence goes on from CAXSFX010000055.1 coordinate 4,793, forward strand.
ATCAGCGCGTAGCACCGGTGTGGACGATCCACCTGGAACCACTGCCTTCAAGGCACGCCCGCCGGGGATACCGCCCGCGACCTCGTAGATCGCTTTCCGCAGCGAGTAGCCCATGGGCAGCTCGTAGACGCCGGGCTTGTTGACGTGGCCCGAGATGCCGAACAGTCGTGTGCCTCCGTTACGCTCCGTGCCGATCTTTGCGTACTCTGCACCGCCCAGGCGCAGCACGTGCGGCACACTGGCAATGGTCTCAACATTGTTAATTACAGTCGGGCCGCCGTATAAGCCAACCACCGCCGGGAAGGGCGGGCGGATGCGCGGGATGCCGCGCTTGCCTTCAAGCGACTCCATCAACGCCGACTCTTCGCCGACCTCATACGCGCCCGCACCGGTGTGCGACATGCAGTCGAAATCCAGGCCCTCAATGCCAAAGATGTTCTTGCCGAGGAAGCCCTTGGCATAAGCCTCTTCAATGCACTTATCCATGATCTCAAGCAGGTAGCGGTACTCGCCGCGCATGTAAATGAAGCCGTTTTTCGCGCCGGTTGCAAGGCCCGCGATGATGGTGCCTTCAATGACAGAGTGCGGGTCATACTGGCAGATGGGGCGATCCTTGCAGGTGCCCGGCTCGCTTTCATCGCCATTCACCAGGATGTACTTCGGCTTTTCTGACGTCTTCGGCACAAACGACCATTTGAGACCGGTAGGAAAGCCGGCACCGCCGCGACCGCGCAGGTTCGATGCTTTCAGCTCATTGATGATCGCCTCAGCGCCCATGCCGATGGCGCGCCGTGCCTGCTCATAGCCGCCTAGCTCAATGTACTTGTCAATCTTTTCGGCACCCTTGCCGAAACGGAAGGAGATGACCTTGACTTCATCAGGATGGGAAACCAGGTACATAATGCCTCCAAAGTGCTGTGCTGCTTGGTACTCGCGTTACTGAATTCGTGTTTGCGCCGCATAGGACGCGATTGCGGCGTCCATTGAGGCAGGGGTTACATCTTCAAGATAGTCATAGTTCACTTGCACGGCCGGTGCCCAGCAGCAAGCCCCGATACACTCAACTTCCTCAACTGAAAACAAACCATCCTTGGTGACGCCTTTGTTTTCATGAATGCCGAGTTTTTGGTTGCAGTGCTCCAGGATTTCGTAGCCGCCGCGCAGCATGCACGAAATGTTCGTACATACCTGGATGTGGAACTTGCCCAGAGGTTTCGTGCGCAGCATGGAGTAATACGAAAGCACATTGCGGACATCAAGCTCGGTGATGCCGACCCTCTGGGCTGCTTCCTTAACAACCGCGTCTGAACAATAGCCGATTTCGTCCTGCGCGTATAGCAGCATGGGGATCAGCGCCGACCGCTTGACCGGGTAGAGCGTCACCAGGCGGTCAAACCGCGCGGCCAGCTCCGGGGAGAAGATTGTGGTTTGCATGCTCATCTGTGATTGTCCTTCTAGCTGGCTTTTTGCTCTTTTTGCGCTTCCAGGCGCGTCAATCGCTCTGACAAAGCGGCATATTGAGTGAGGTGGTTCAGCGCAGCCATTACCTCATTATGTTGTGAGCGCATCGTTTGCTCCGCTGAGTCAAAACGTGCTTTTGTTGTTTGCTCTACTAAATCAAAGCGTGCTTTTGTCGTTTGCTCTACTGAGTCGAAGCGTGCTTTTGTTGTTTCCTCCGCTGAGTCAAAACATGCTTTCGTTGTTTCCTTTAGAGCATCTATGCGTGCAGCTATCGCCTCGAAGCGTGACTTCGTAGTCTCTTCCAACGCTTCAATGCGAACTTTGATTTCGCGCAGCTCCGGAGCCAGGAAATCCTGAACCAGCTTCCGCGTTTCTTCGATTGCACCCATTTGATCTCCTACTCATCCAGCACCAGCATGGCTAAGGCCTCAGCTACAGCATCCATCTCCATGTGCCCCGGCTTGCCGCTCCACTCAAACCTGGCATCCAGTCCCATCCGGAACGCACCTTCATTGAGCGGCAAACCATTCTCAACTTCAGGCTTGCCATGGATGACCCAGTAGCCCTGCCCGGTTGCCGGTGTCAGCTCTAGTTGCACAGAGCGCGAAGCGCCGACAATTTGTAAAGTATCCTGTCCAGGTTCCGCCAGCAGGGCTTGTGGAATTTCGCTGCCGGCAGAGCCCGCTGCCAGGTACGCCTGCAGCAAGCCGCGGAAAGAGATCCAGATCTCCCGCCGCACGGCACTATCTGTCGCCTCTGTCACGTTAGCGGTCAATTTCGCCCAGCACGATGTCGATGGAGCCGATTACTGCCACAACATCAGCCAGCAGACGGCCCTTGCACATGGTTTCAAGTGCCTGCAAGGTCGCAAAGGAAGGGTTGCGCATATGGACGCGATAGGGTTTTGCTGTGCCGTCCGAGACTACGTAGTAGCCCATTTCGCCGCGCGGCGACTCGATGGCCTGGTATACCTCACCCGCGGGCACCTGGAAACCTTCAGTCACAATTTTGAAGTGGTAGATGAGCGACTCCATTTCCGTCTTCATCTTGTCACGGTCGGGCAGCACTACCTTGGGAGCGTCAGCTGTAATGCGGCCTTCCGGGATTCCGTCGAGCGCCTGCTGGATGATCTTGACAGACTCCCGCATCTCTTCCAAGCGAATCACATAGCGAGCCCATACGTCGCAGCCATGGCTGATCGGCACCTTGAAGTCGAACTTTTCATAGCTGCTATACGGCATGTCACGACGCAGGTCCCAGTCAACGCCCGAGGCACGCAGCGGCGGCCCGGTTACACCCATGGCAATGGCATCCTCCGCGCTCAGGTAACCGACGCCTTTCAGCCGGTCTACCCAGATGGGGTTGCCGGTAAGCAGGTTTTGGTACTCGTCAATCTTTGAGGGCATGCGCTTGATAAACGTCTGCACCATCTGGAAAAAGTCGAGCGGCGGCTCAAGTGAGACTCCACCGATGCGGAAGTAGGAAGTCATCATGCGCTGCCCGGCGACATGCTCAAAAATACGTAAAACGTCTTCCCGCTCACGAAATGTGTAAAGAAAAACGGTCAACGCGCCGATATCCATCGCATGCGTACCCAACCACACCAGATGCGAGTTCAAGCGGGTCAACTCGTTCAGCATGACGCGCAGCCACTGAGCGCGTTCTGGAATTTCAAGTTGCAGCAACTTCTCCACGGCCAGGCAGTAGCACAGATTGTTGCTCATGGGGGACAGGTAGTCGATGCGGTCGGTGAGCGGGACAACCTGCTGGTAAAACTTTGCCTCGCAGGTTTTCTCGATCCCGGTGTGCAGGTAGCCGATATCCGGCACCAGGCGTAGTACTGTTTCGCCGTCGATCTCAACCACCAGCCGCAACACGCCATGGGTAGACGGGTGCTGCGGACCCATGTTCAGGATCATTGTCTTGTCTTTAGTAGGGTCCTCGGGGCGGGGCGCGACTAAGGATGATGTTTCTGTGAACTGGCTCATTAGCGGTATCCCTCCACAGGGAAGTCCTTGCGCAACGGGTGGCCGACAAAGTCATCCGGCATCATGATGCGGCGTAGATTGGGGTGGCCATGGAAACGAATGCCGAATAGGTCGAAAACTTCACGCTCATAGAAATTGGCCGACGGCCAAACAGTTGTAATGGAATCAGCTCCCCCGATAACGGAGTCGACAAAGATGCGCAGCCGCAAGCGCTGCTTGAGCGTGTACGAAACAATGTGGTATGTCACCTGGTAGCGCGGCTCGGCCGGCAGCCAGTCAACCGCTGTGACATCTTCAAGAAAGTTGTAGCCTGCAGCCTGTGCCTTTTCAGCAGCTTGCCGAATGTTCTCGGGAGCGACAGTAATCGTCAGCTCCTCGCGGTCGAATTTGGCGTCATGGATCAGCTCAGGTCCAAGCGCGGCTACAGCAGGGTTGGTGGCCATTTCACGAAGTACGCCGTCACGGTCCAGCGTCGTCAAGGGCTTCATGCCGGGGTTTTCCTGCATGCTGGGGGTGGTTGCCATTACAAATCCGCCTTGTCTGAAGACCAGTCGAGAATGCCTTTTTTCCAGATGTAGAAAAAGCCCACCAGAACAAAGCCGAGGTAGACCAGAATTTCCCAAAAACCGAATAAGCGCGAGCCGGTAATGCCCGGCAGCTGGCGATAAATGACCGCCCAAGGCAGCATGAACACGGCTTCCACGTCGAAGAGGATAAACATCATGGCAACCATGTAAAAGCGCACAGAGAAGCGCCCACGGGCGTCGCCTTCTACCGGGATGCCCGACTCATAAACTGCCAGCTTTGCCTTGCTGACATTGCGCGAACCGATGAAAAAAGACCCTACAACCATGCCGCAGCCCATGGCCAATGCAATAAGCACCTGGATCAGCAGCGGCAGGTAGTTCCAAAAGTAATGCGGAGCGGAAGACACGTATGGGTCACCTATGGCAGTGGTCTATTGTCAGATTAGTGGGCTGTCCCAAGGGCGTCAAGGCAGGATGAAGCAATGACTTTACCCACCCAAAGTAGAACGTAATGCACTACGTACGGTGCTGTGTACAGTGCTAAACGGAAAGCACAAGCCCGGCTGCACTAGACCCAAATTGGGAAACAGGCTAAATCAAGTCCCAAAATGAGCCAGAACTGCAGATACATAAAAAACGTTTCATGTTCTGCGACGGAACTGCCGATAGAGTCTGAGAACAGGAAGGATCACTATGCATACAGCTCAGCTCACACCGACATACCTCACTCCGGACAGCACCCCTGGTACTCAGAATCACCCCGCAACCGTCCTCGGTGGACTGCCGGAGCTCGCAGCCTGGAAAGTTCCCGGCAAACCACGTACCCACGATCTGGATGCTTTGATCAGTCTGGGATTTCCGGACAAGAATTCCTCAACACAGAAAGCTGCTCCGCTGCCGGAAACAGCGTTTGAAGCTGTGCTTGATGCAAGGCCCGGCATCTTCCTCGGTTTACGTATGGCACTGATGTTCAATGCCGGGCTGGGTGTAGCAGCACTAATTATGTATGAAAGCTGGGTAATGCTGGCCCGGTAAGGTGCCGCAGGCCGGCTTAACCTTTCTGAGCAGTGCTGGGAGCTTTTAAGCGCATGGATTCGGAGTGAGCCTTTGCGGCTTGCTCCACCAGGGCACGGATACGCGCGGCGCAGTTCGTCATAGAAAAACGCCGTTCAAAGGATGCATCCGTTCGGGCCGCCATGGCAGCTTGCTCTCCCGGTGTAAGAGCAAGCCAGCGTTCCAGAAGCCGCCGTGTTCCGGCTACTGTGTCGGGCTCCACAAAGCCGGTACCGTCTTCCGTCACATAGTGCCAGATGTTGATTTTGTCGGAGATCAGCACGGGGAGGCCACAGGCAATTGCCTCAGCCAGTGCAATACCGAAGTTTTCCTGGTGCGAGGGCAGTACAAAAGCTTCAGCCGCATAGAAGGCACCCCACTTTTGATCGCCTTCAAGCATGCCGGGCCAGTGCACCCGCGTGCCCAATCCCTTGTCTCGTGCAATGGGTTCGAGTGAGGCGCGCAGCCCTTCCTGATCGGGGCCGGCCAGTACCAGGTCCAGGTCTGGATGCTTGGCAGCAATCTCGCAAAAGGCTTCCAGCAGCAGGTCGCAACCCTTTTTCTTATGGATGCGGCTCAAGAACAGCAGAAACCGCCGCCCTTTCAGAGCAGGAAAGGCGCTCAGGAAAGCCTGGCGCTGCTCATCTTTATTGCCCAGCGGCCGGCTTGTCCCAAGCGGTACGACGGCACCATGCCAGCGGTGCGGCCAGAAACTTTGCGGGGCCAGCTGCTGCTCCGCTTCAGTGGTAAAGATCACGCGCGCGGCATCCTGCATAACGCGTAGCTGCGCCAGCCACCAAAATAACTGTTTTTTCACATGCTTGAGGGGGTAGGTACGGCGAAACCATGGGTCCAGCATGCCGTGGGGAAATACAAAGTAGGGAACTGAAGCGCGTAGCGCAGCCGAGCGAACAGCCAATCCCAGGTAGAACCAAAGCCCGTCAATCAGGATTGCATCGTAATCGGCGGCATGCTGATCAAGCCAGACGCGTGCTGCATGGTTGTACCCAAAACTTGAAGAAGTTGGGCCAAGTGCATGAACAGGAAATGTATAGCGTGACAGGAAGGAGGCATCGGGCGCATTGAGCGACAAGGCTTCCATGGCAATACCGACTTGCCTATAGCCTCCGGCAAGTTGCAGCAAATTCTCCTGCGGACCGCCGCCGGCTGGAGACAAATCGTGAATGACGTGCAGCAGACGCATGCGTGGTAACACTCTCCAGGTAACGAACAGCCGTGTATCAGCATACCCGGCTTTGCATCAAGCTGTTTGTTCCAGATCTAACCGAATGGCATGTGTTTCAGACTTGTACAAGCCGCCGCGCGTGCATAGCAATTACGGCATCCTCTTTGGCGGGCAGTATCCGGATCGGTGCCTTGCTGCCGGTTGCTTGAATGTTGCCTTGCTGCTCGGCGTTTGCTGCCGGGTCCAGTGTGAGTCCAAAGGGTGTCAATCGCTCTACTACGGCTGCCCGTAGCGCCGCACTGTGCTCGCCGATACCCCCGGCAAACACCAGCAAATCCAACCCTCCCAAGGAAACAGTGAGTGACGCAATTGCCTTGGCAACAGCAACGGCAAATATTTCAAAGGCTAGCGCAGCGTCAGCTTTCTCCTGTGCACTACAGGAAGAGTCATTCATAACCTTTTGGAGTTGCTGCATATCGCCCGATCCGCCGGAGATAGCGGCGAGGCCCGCACTATGATTTACCAGCTGTTCCAGCGCCTCTACATCAAGCTTGCCTTCCCGGGCCAGGAAGAACAGCACTCCGGGATCGATGTCGCCGGTGCGGGTGGCCATGGGAACACCACCGGCCGGCGTCAGACCCATCGTGGTGTCCACCGATGCACCATCCCGCACGGCACACAGGCTGGAACCGCCCCCCAGATGTGCGCAGACGATCTTTTCAGGCAAACCTGATGGCTCCGCCTTGAGCTGCAGCACCAGCGACTCATAGGAGAGCCCATGAAACCCGTAACGCTCCACCCCTTGCGCGGCAAACTCCTGCGGCACCGGCAAGCGCCGTGCAACCGTAGGCATAGTGTTGTGAAACGTTGTATCGAAGCAGGCTACCTGTTTTGCCTGGGGGTAGAGCTTGCCGGCCTGCTCTACCAACTCCAGAGAACCGGGCAGGTGCAGGGGTGCAAAGTGTATGGATTGCCGCAGCATAGCCAGCACCTCGGCGGTGAGCAATGTGTGCTCCCGCAGGTGCGGACCACCGTGCACGATGCGATGCGCCACGGCAATCGGACTCTTACCTTTACTGTGTTGCTGCAACACCTTTGCCACCTGAGCCAGGCTTTCCCCTTGCGAGCCGAGAGTATGGCTGTCGATGGAAATGGTGTTGCCGTCGCCGTCCTGTACCTTGAGCTGCCCGCCGCTACGCCCGATGCCGCTAGCCTCCGCTACCAGCACGGCTTGCTCACCGGCAAAGCACGAAGACTCTCCGGTATCGTCCATCACAAACAGCCCTGCTTTCAGGGAGGACGACCCGGAGTTCAACACCAGAATCGCATCTTGCCCTGAACGGCTCATGCGTTATCGCCGCCGGTGTTGTCTGCATCGGCGTTCTGGGTATTGCCCCAAGCCCAGTTACGCACCTCGGGCAGATCTTCACCATGATCAGAGACGTACAGCTTGTGCGACTGCATCTTTTCAGAGTGGCGCTGTTCCGCCTCTGCGACATGCGCAGCCAGTTTAGGCGTGCGCTGCACTACATCAAGCACCAGCGTAAAGCGGTCGATATGGTTTAGCACGCACATGTCAAACGGCGTGGTTGTCGTGCCTTCATCACGAAAGCCATGGACATGAAAGTTGTGTTCATTGGTGCGCCCATTGATCAGCGAGTGGATCAGCGCGGGATAGCCATGAAAGTTGAAAATTACCGGCTTATCGGTAGTGAACAGGCGGTCGAACTCCTCATTCGGCAAACCGTGCGGATGCTCGCTTTGCCGCTGCATCGTGAACAGGTCCACCACGTTAATGACACGAACGCGCAACTGCGGATAGTGCTTGCGAAGAATGGACGCGGCTGCAAGGGTTTCAAGTGTCGGCACGTCGCCCGCGCAGGCCATCACCACATCGCAATTTTCACCCGGCGTTCCAGCTCCGTCCGGTCCCGTGCTGCCATCGCTGCTGGCCCAGGCCCACACACCAAGCCCTGCCGTGCAATGTCGCACCGCATCGGTCATATTGAGCCAGACCGGCGCAGGCTGCTTGCCGGCAATAATCAGGTTGACATAATTGCGTGAGCGCAGGCAGTGGTTTGCAACTGAAAGCAGGCAGTTTGCATCGGGCGCAAGATAGATGCGCACAATCTCTGCTTTCTTGTTCGCCACGTGGTCGATAAAGCCCGGGTCCTGGTGCGAAAAGCCGTTATGATCCTGCCGCCATACGTGCGATGACAACAAGTAGTTGAGTGAGGCGATCGGCTTGCGCCAGGGCAGGTCGCGGCACACCTTGAGCCACTTGGCATGCTGGTTGAACATGGAATCGATGATGTGGATGAACGCTTCATAGCAGGAGAAAAAGCCGTGACGCCCGGTCAGCAGATAGCCCTCAAGCCAGCCCTCACACATGTGCTCGCTCAGCACTTCCATCACGCGCCCATCGAGTGCCAGGTTCTCGTCCACATCCTTATACAGTGCATCCCAGCGCTTCGGTGAGACTTCATAGATCGCTTCCAGGCGGTTTGAAGCATTCTCGTCCGGCCCGAACACGCGAAAGTTGCGGCTATGCAGGTTGAGCCGCATCACGTCACGCAGATACGTGCCCAGCACTCGCGTAGCTTCAGACTGTGTCGCACCCGGTGCATCAATTTTTACGCCGTAATCTTCAAAAGACGGCATCTCCAACGGCTCCAGCAACAAGCCGCCGTTTGCGTGACGGCTCATGCCCATGCGCAGGCGGCCTTTTGGAGCGATGTCGGCCAGTTCCTTACGAAGCTGTCCATGCTCGTCAAACAGATTTTCAGGCTGGTACGACCGCATCCAGGCTTCCAGCTGTTTCAGGTGCTCAGGGTCAGTCTTGACCCCGTCGAGCGGTACCTGGTGCGCGCGCCAAGTGCCTTCTACCGGCTTGCCGTCAACTACCTTCGGGCCGGTCCAGCCTTTGGGCGAACGCAGAATAATCATGGGCCAGCGCGGGCGGGTGGCCGCGGCTCCCTGTCCCTCTTGCCGTGCTTCTTTCTGGATCGCGCGAATGCGGGCATATGCCTGGTCTAAAGCCTCGGCCATTGCCTCGTGCATGGGCATTGGATCGTCGCCTGAAACAAGGATCGGCTCATAACCGTAGCCCTTGAAAAGCGACAGCAGCTCCTCTTCAGGGATACGTGCCAGCACGGTCGGGTTGGCAATCTTGTACCCGTTCAGGTGCAGAATGGGCAGTACCATGCCGTCAGTTTTGGCATTGATGAACTTGTTCGAGTGCCAGCTGGTAGCTGCCGGGCCGGTCTCCGCCTCACCGTCGCCGACCACGCAGGCAACAATCAGGTCGGGATTGTCAAACGCGGCACCGTAGGCGTGCAGCAGGCAGTAGCCAAGCTCGCCGCCCTCATGGATCGAGCCGGGAGTCTCGGGCGACGCGTGAGACGGGATGCCGTAGGGCCACGAAAACTGCCGGAACAGCCGCTTCAAACCGTCCTTGCTGCGCTCGATGTTCGGATAAATCTCGGTGTAGGTGCCCTCAAGGTACGTCTGCGCCACAAAGCCCGGCCCGCCATGCCCCGGGCCCATAACGAACATCATGTCCACTTCGTGCTCGCAGATGATGCGATTGAGGTGCGTATAGATGAAGTTGAGTCCGGTAGTGGTACCCCAATGCCCCAGCAGCCGCGGCTTGATGTCGGCAGACGTCAGCGGGCGCTCCAGCAGGGGATTGTCCTGGAGATAAATCTGGCCGACAGTGAGGTAGTTGGCGGCATGCCAGTACGAGTTCATCTTCCCGAGCAGTTCAGGACTGAGTGCGGACATAAGTTACTCTCCAAGCCACGTAGCCGGTCTATCTGAGCATCGGCGTTTCATGTAGACCACAGGTAAATTCCAGCGTTATAAACAAGGTTCTAAATGAATAGGATGCACCGGTCGGGAGAGCATGCGCAGCAATCCGGCTCTACCGCCGCTGTGGTAAAGTTTTTGCAGGCCGGAGAGATGGCAGAGCGGTTGAATGTACCGCCTTGGAAAGGCGGCGTACTCGAAAGGGTACCCAGGGTTCGAATCCCTGTCTCTCCGCCATAAAACCCAAGACGCTTTTAGAAGTAAGAATAAGCTGCCTTAAATAAGCGGTTCATAGCTCTGAGGTTCATTTGCCAAGGCTCGGAGTGTCTTTGTCGGGGTCGAAGCTTCTTAATACGACAAATTAGCATTTATATTTTATTAAGCTCCTCGCTGCACGCCTCCTCATTTCACTTCGATATTGCCTGATCCGGTCACCGCCCGCAGTTCCGGTCCACCGCCGTTTGCATCCCCGATTACATGCTGCTTGCTGCCCCCGCTACCTTGCTTGAGCGTGCCGCCCTTGTAGTTGATGTCGCCGGAGCCACTTGAAGCATTTAGCGACAGCGGCGTTCCACCTGTATCTACCGTCAAGTCTCCCGAACCCGTTTCAAGCTTCCATGCCGCAAACGGTTTGCCGCCTACATGCAGGTTGCCGGAGCCGGTGTGCGCCCATAGACCGCTCTGCACGTTCTTGAGCGTGATGTCGCCGGAGCCGGTCGTGGCCTTCACATCGCTTGCCGAAAGCATGGTCGCGTCGATGTTGCCGGAGCCTGTTTCAAGCGAAACATGGTCGCTTAAACCCGAGCCCTGCACATTGCCGGAGCCTGTCTTGAGCTCGACCGGACCGCCCGTGTCTTCGGCGCGCACATCGCCTGAGCCCGAGTTGGCCCGCAGGTCTGTGCCGCGCGGCGTGGTGATCTCGTAGTCGATGCTGATGTTATTGACATGAAAGTTGTGCCCCAGGCTGATGATGTTGCCCGCCTGGTTGATGGGCGGGTTGCTCACCACCTGCTTCACGCGGTCATCTGCCGAGCCCCCGCCGCCGAGCCAGCTGCTGCCCGCGTGCACGTGGCCCACGATGTGAACCGTGGTGGAGTTGCCGGCCGAGACATGGATGTTGCCGGAGCCGGTGTCAATGCCCAGCACGACCGGGCCATTCACCTTGACGGTGCGCTCGAAGGTGCCGTCAGTAGCCAGGGCCGCTGCCGGTAGCAGGAAGGAGGTTGTTGCGGCAAGAAGGGCAAGGCAAGGCAGTTTCGTCATGATTGTCTCCGGGTGTGTCACGTGAGCGCTGCCCACTGCGACAGGGTACGCGAACCGTGCGCCGGAAGTTCCCGGCATTTTGGTCAAAAGTTTGGCTGGGCAGCGCTCACGTACACTCAAGGCATGCTGGGACTGCTCGTATTCCGGCTTGCTGTGATCGCGGCGCTGATCCTGGCAAACGGTTTTTTTGTTGCCGCCGAGTTCGCCCTGGTCTCCCTGCGTCGCAGCCGGCTCGACCAGCTTATCGCTGACGATGTGACCGGCGCGCGCACCGTGCAGCGTCTACAGGGGAGCCTGGACGATTTTCTACCGGCGGTGCAGCTGGGTGTTACGCTGTGCTCGCTTGCGCTGGGCTGGATCGGCGAGCCCACAATTGCCGGGGCACTTGGGCCGCTGCTCGGCGGGCTTCCCCATGCGCGCCTGTACGAACACCTGCTGAGCGCATCGCTGGCGTTTCTTATTATTACTTACTTCCATGTGCTGCTGGGCGAACTTGTACCCAAGTCGCTGGCGCTGCGTCGCGGAGAGCTGCTGGCCATTGCCGTGGCCGGACCCATGCTGGGCTTCATGCAGCTGATGCGGCCTGCCGTGCTGCTCATGAACCGGTCAGCCGCACTGGTGCTGCACCTGTTTCGGACACCGGCCTCGCACCATGCTTCGCCCCACTCACCCGATGAGCTGAAGCTGATCGCCACAGCCGCGCGCGAAAGCGGCACGCTCCCGCCGTTTCAGGAAGCGCTGATCCACCGTGCGCTTGAGGGCGGAGAAACGCCGACACGCGAAATCATGACGCCGCGCCGGCGCATCGTTTCACTGCCTGCCTCCATGCCGGTACAGCAAGCCAGCGCGCGCATTGTCGAGGAGATGCACTCGCGCCTGCCGGTGTATGACCCGCTGCGCGGGCCTGAAGCTGTAGTCGGGGTGGTATACGCGAAGGACGTGGCCAGGCTGATGCATTTCCATGCGGTGGCCGGTGTCGGCGAAGGGAGAGGCCCTGCCCCGTTTGCCGATCTGCAACTACGGTCCATCATGCGCGAAGTGCTGGTGGTGCCGGACACCAAGCCGGTGTTCGATCTGCTGGTTGAGTTTCAGCAGCGCAGGAGGCACATGGCGATTGTGGTGGACGAGTTTGGATCGACCGTGGGGCTAGTGACGGTTGAGGACGCCATCGAGCAGGTGATCGGCGAGGTAGAAGACGAGTTCGACGTGGCTACAGCCGCGCAGCCGCTGCTGCCCTCAGCAAGCGAAACGCTGGTGCTTGAAGGCAGCGTAAGCCTGCGCGACCTGGAAACGCAGATGCGCTGGAAGCTGCCGCGCGACGGCGGTGCGGAGACGCTTGCCGGGTTCCTGCTGAGCCGGCTTGGACATATTCCCATTACCGGCGAGCGAGTGGATTTTGAAGGGCATCGCCTGACTGTGGCGGAGATGCAGGGGCGCAGGATCAGCAAAGTTCGCGTTGAAACAACGCCGGTCCTGGAAGTCGCAGCGACGAAATAACTGCAAATTGGCCGAGGCAGTTTGCCTTCAAAACATGCAAGCTACTAACTGACCAATAGACATACGGTATTTTCAAGTCGCTCTCTGCTACGCTCTTCCTTGAGAGGCACCCTATGATTCAAGTCGAGCTCAGCCCAGAGGTGGAGCTACGTTTGCAAGCTTATGCTCACGCACATGGAGTTGAAATGGAAAGCTATGTCAAAAGCTTAATTGAGAACGCCGTCCGAGAAGCTCCATCTCGCCCGCCTCGCCCACGCCGCAGCGGAACTCCGCGAGATATGGACGCCTTTTTCAAAGGAATGGCAGCCTACTCGGATGAAATCCCGGTGCTTCCTGAAGAAGCCTTTACTCGGGAAAGCTTCTATCAGGACCATGATTAGTGGCGTCCGCGCCTGATTACTTGATCGATACCAATGTCCTTCTACGACTGTCCCGGTACAACGATTCTCAACAACCCCTCATTCGGGATGCACTTAACATACTCAATCGGCAAGGTGCGGAACTTTATTTCTCTCTCCAGAACATCGCCGAGTTTTGGAATGTCTCAACTCGGCCTATCGAACGAAACGGTTATGGCCTTTCCATAGCCGAGACTGCTTCGCAGGTGGGGATCATCGAGCACAATATGACGCTGCTGCCCGATAATGACCTGGTGTATTCGATTTGGCGGCAGCTAATGTCTACCCATAATGTACGCGGCGTTCAGGTACATGACGCTCGTTTAGCAGCCCTCATGGAAGCCTATGAAGTAACGCACATCCTCACGCTGAACCAGCCGGATTTTGTCCGCTATTCAAGAGTGCGCGTTATTCATCCAAGCCAGGTACAACCATGAGCGAGAAGCCGGACTGATTCAAACGTGCATTATCGAGCCTCCAAGGTTCACTTCTGAAATGTATGTTTTCCAGGTGGCCCGTACCTATTGAGCAGGATGCTTCTTTCAGGGCTACCGTGCGACACTACCACCCATGACCCGCGCCCTCCACGCTCTATTCCGGCGCATGCTCTACACTATCCCGGTTGTATGGCTGGTTGTCTCAGTCGTGTTCCTGCTCATTCACCTGGTGCCCGGCGACCCGGTACAGCAGATGCTGGGCGAGGGTGCGCGCTCGGGCGACATTGCCGCGCTGCGCCACCAGTACGGCCTGGACCAGCCGCTGGGCGCGCAGTACCTCGACTACTGGCGCGGCGTGCTGCATGGCAATCTCGGTCAGTCCATTCGTCTGAACGACTCGGTTGTACACCAGTTGCTGCTTCGTTACCCCTACACGCTGGTGCTGACCGTGGCGGCACTGGTATTTGCGCTGGTGCTGGCGCTCCCGGCGGGTATTACGGCAGCGCTGCACCGCAATCGATGGCAGGATCAGGTGCTGGGCGTGGTCAGTTTGTTCGGGCTGTCATTTCCGTCGTTCGCGCTGGGGCCGGTGCTGATCCTGCTGGTATCCATCCGGCTGGGCTGGCTGCCGGTTTCAGGCGCTGCGGGCCCGGCCTACCTGGTGCTGCCCGCCGTCACCATGGGAGCAGCCTTGGCCGCGATCCTAACGCGTATGGTGCGTACCGCCATGCTTGAAGAGCTGGGGCAGGACTATATCCGGACTGCGCGCGCCAAGGGTTTACCGGAGCGGACGGTGGTGTACCGCCACGCGCTGCGCAATGCGCTGATTCCCGTCCTGACGCTGCTGGGATTGCAGTTCGGTGCGCTGCTGGCCGGGGCGATTGTGACGGAGATGATCTTCTCCTGGCCCGGCATTGGGCGGCTGACGATCTCGGCTATTTCTAACCGGGATTATGCGTTGGTACAGGGGTGTTTGCTGGCGGTGGGGCTGACGTATGTGCTGGTGAATCTGCTGACGGATGTGTTGTATCTGCTGGTGAACCCGAGAATACGGGGGTAAATAGCATTCTTTCCTGCGTTTGTGCTCGTGGTGCCGAATATACTGTTGTCGATCCATGCACCCCAATGATCCGGCCCTCCACGCTATAGCTATAACCGTTGAGCCCATCGGCCTGCACGTTGCCCGATGCATCGTAGGTGAACGCGGAATTGGTAGAGCTAGTCTGGCTGATCGGTTCTGGTTGTCATGGCGAGCATGTAGGTGTAACTCGATCCAGCCATGTTCGTGTGGCTCATTAGATTGCTTATGCATCGTAGCCGCACATGGCCGCACCGAACGGATCGCTGTAGGAGGTAAGCCAGTTGGGTTGATCCGGTACGTAGGTGGAAGTGGAGTTCTGCGATCTCATGCATAATAGCGTGTTATTTGTTTAGGGTGAAAGCTATCAGCTTACTAGCTTTTTCAAGCGATACTCCTTACAAACCACGTCCACACAGATATCACCTTCCAAATGGAAGTGAAACATCTCCGTGTCTAAGTAGGAAAATGGAACATTATTATGCTCAATAGACCTAAACGGGTATTGTAGCTTCTCAAAAATCGCTCTACCGCCGTCCGTAATAGGAGTTAGACTTGCCCCACCAACAATAGCAAACATTTCATCATCTTGTAAATCTTTAGCGAGATTCACTTGAGCGATGCCAAGCAGCTCTAGCTCTACATCTTGATTTCGTTTTCCTTCTACCTGGGTAAACCTAAATTGAATCGCCAGCGTTTTGGGATTCAGGACAATACTTTTTAATTGTGATCGCTGCAGATAATCAATTTTACTTCTTGCTG
>CAXSFX010000056.1:0-20155 GCA_964236655.1 uncultured Acidobacteriaceae bacterium
CCCTCCGCCAGCATCCCGAGCTTGAAAGCTGATCACGGTGCCGGTATGTTTTGGTGTCAACCCCATACTGGATTATCTGTCTGTCCGATGGGGCTACATCTCAATGGGACTTTTGCCTTCCAAGAGGTCGTTTGAATGCGTACAAGCGTTTTAGTTTGCTGCGTCCAACGCTTACTGAAAAATGTCTGCCGTTGGCGGCAGGGAAGACAGCTTTGACTGCAAAAGGCTTTTCATTCGTAAGGCAAGGTGGCACCTTCAAGAGGTCAGGCGCGGGGGCAGACAGGCATTAGCCTATACGACGCGCTCCACTGACTTTGAAAGGTATACCGGCGATGATCTCACTTCTCATGCTCTCCGCGATTGTGCTTTCTCCCTCTAACCTGCTTTCCTGGATGAGCCGCTCGCATCCTGAGAAAGTGCTGGATACACGAGTGACTGTAAGGCTCCAAAATTCGAATTGGACGTTTGTGGATGTGGCAATTGACGGACAAACCTACACAGTGCCTAGCCACCGGACGCTCGACGTCAAAGCACCTCCCGGCGTTGCCATTGTGGCTGCAAGCAGAATGCCCGGTCACCATCGCGGCGATGTTCTCGTAATCCTGGCCCCATCACTGAATGAGACCACCGTGCAGCTTCGATAGCTGTAGTAGCGGTAGTCGGACAGAATGGCATTGATTTTCTCGTTCACAGTTGATCGACATGTACTACCGACAGCCGACAAACGCGAAGATCTTGTCCGAACACTATGTGGTTGTTCATATAGACATCGGCCATATGGATCACAACGTTGAAATAGCAGAGAAGTACCACGTCCCGATCCGACGAGGGGTTCCTGCACTAGCCATCCTGGATGCCAAGGGAGACCTCATTTGCGTTGAATGCGATAAAGCATTCGAGCATAGCAGCGCAGAGGCGGTTCAGGCGTTCCTCGAACAGTGGAAGAGTGCCTAAATTGCAGCAGCTTCTAAAGCCAAAATTAAATAAGGAGAATCACGATGCGAATTATCACCTTGATGTTAGGTCTTGCATTATCGAGCATAAGTGGTGTCCAGGCACAGACTGCCACAATCAACCCTGTTCCGGCCGCAGCACCTACGCGCCTATCGCTCTCCGAGGCCAATGACATTGCATTGTCCGGCTTCGAAGAGACATTCACCATAGCAGCGAAGGCCATGCCCGCTGACAAATACAACTTCACACCGGCTAGCCTGGCTATTCCGCACGCTAACTTTGAAGGTGTCAGGAGTTTTTCAACCGAGGTTAAGCATGTCGCGCAATCAAACTTCCTTACCTATCAAGCCATCAGCGGGCTTACGCCGGCCTACGATGTTGAAGGCATAATGTCGCTCAAAGCCAAGGATGATATTCTCTCGGCCCTGGCGGCTTCCTTTGCATTTGGTCACAAGGCATTGGTGACGCTGACGCCGGTGACCGAGGAAGATCCCATGGATTTCCAAGGTTTGAAGACGAAGGAGACAGTCGCGGCTTTTGCCCTCGCACATGCTTTCGATCATTATGGGCAGATGGTTGAATATCTTCGAATGAACGGGATCGTACCTCCGGCAAGCGCACCGCGAACCAGGTAGGGGCAAAGCTATTGAGACGGCTGATCTATCACTGGGCTTTGCAGACCAACCAGACATTGCCAATGCAGTTCAGAACTCTCACCCCTCCAAACGTTCGCGCCTAGACCCTGGTCCTCTTTACCCGATGCTCGATACCTAATTTAGATATATTTGACGTCGGCAGCTTCGTTAAACGCACGACTTCCCAATCGTCTTTCGTACGACAAAGCTTCCGAAATGGTGAATATCATTCTAATGGTGAATATCATTCTGACGATGAAGACATCTTTTGCTCTCGTGCTCCTTTCAATGGCTCTTCCGCTTACGGCCCAGACGGCGAAGCAGCCGGACGTAATAGGTGAGGAGCGGCTGGGAACAGTTTCGTTCCCGGTCTCCTGTGCGCCGGCATCGCAAAAGCCGTTCAACCGGGGTGTCGCCCTTCTGCATGACTTTTGGTACGAGGAGACTGGTTCGCAGTTCGAACGTGTTGTGAAAAGCGACCCGGGCTGCGCGATGGCGCACTGGGGGATCGCCATGGGCATGTTCCACGAGATCTGGTACCGGCCGGATGCTGAGACGATGAAGCTCGGATGGGCGGAGATGCAGAAGGCGCAGGAGCTCGGCGGGAGCACAGCGCGGGAACGCGCCTACATTGCCGCGCTGGCAGAATTTTATCGGCCTGGACCGGCGGATTTTCCTGTGCGCGTCTCGGCGTATTCGGCGGCGATGGGCAAGCTGTACGCCGCATACCCAGGCGATGTGGATGCGGGTGCGTTTTATGCGCTTTCCCTGCTGGGGGCAACCAGGCCGGACGACACCAGCCTCACTCAAAACCGCGAGGCGATGGCCGTGCTGACGCCACTGTTCCGCAAGTATCCGGACAATCCGGGTGTAGTGCATTACATCATCCATGCTTGCGACAACCCTGCGATGGCGGCTGATGCGCTGGCCGCAGCGGATCATTATCTCGATATTGCGCAGTCGGGTCCGCACGCTTACCACATGCCGGGCCATATCTACGCGCGGCTGGGACTTTGGCAGAAAGACATCGAATCTCAACTAGGCTCGATCAGGGCGGCACGATCCGCAGAGGCACACGGCGAGTCTGGCATCATGGATGAGCCGCATTCCTATGATTTTCTGCTCTATGCCTATCTACAGAGCGGACAGGACGTTCGCGCTCAAGGAGTTCTCGGGCAGATTGGGGCGACTCTGGCCTCTCTCGACATGGTGCCAGGCATGGCAACGCACCGCATGGGCGGGATGGTGAACTACTACAAGATCAAGCTACCTGTATTTTATAAGCTGGAGATGCACGATTGGCAGTCTGCCGCGACGCTGGAGCCGCCAGCAGGCGCGGCGCCGGAGACAGCGAGCTTGACCTATTGGGGGCGCGCAATCGCCGACGGCCACCTGCGTCGGCCAGAGCAAGCATTAGCTGATCTCGCCCGCTATGACGCACTCATCGCCGAGGTAAGGAAAGGCAACCGTGCTTACGTGGTCGAAGGAACCGATGTGATCATCCAACGGGGCGAGATGGTGGCCTGGACGGCGTTCGCCGGGGGCAAACCCGCAGAGGCTTTCAAAGCAATGCGTGCGGCCGCGGACCTGCAGGATAAGGTCGGCCAAGCCGAGGTCGATATCCCCGCGCGAGAGATGCTGGCCGACCTGTTGCTCGATACCAATCACCCGCAAGAGGCTTTAGGCGAGTATGAGGTGGCGTTGAAACTGAGCCCAAACCGGCTGAACGGGCTCTACTCCGCAGGTCGCGCCGCGGAGATGGCAGGAGACAAGAACAAGGCAGGGTTTTACTACCAAGCCTTGCTGAAAGATACGAATGGAGGGCAGGATTCAAAGCGGCCCGAGCTTGCGCATGCCAGGAGCTTTGTCTCCGCACCGCAGGTTGCAACCAACCACAGTAAATAGACCGCTTTACCGTGGCTGAAGACGTACACTCAGGCGTCCTCCGGCATGGCGCTGAGTCGATCTGAAATCACTTGGTGTGCGCAGCAAATTCACGAGATTGTCCACAGCTTCAACGTAGTCGACGGCATAACGTCCCAGGATGTACCCAGCAATCTCGGGGTCTCCGTTCCACAGGTCTACATTTGGATTCCAGCCTCGACCACTCCGCAGCATTGCAAGAAAAGGTTTTAGAACTTGCCTTCGGCAACAAGCCGGTCGCGTCCAGCTTTACTCGTTTTGACACGCTGACCGCTGGTGAGTACCAGGGTCCCGTCTTCCGACCCTTCACGATAGAGCGCTTGTACGAAGTTCAGGTTGACCAGGGCAGAGCGATGAACCCGGATGAAGACGCCAGGATCAAGCCGCTTCGATAAATCGGCAATGCTCTCGCGCAGCAGGTAGGTACGCTTGCCGACATGCAGGCTGGAGTAGTAATCTGCCGCCTCTATCCACTCCACCTGACACGCGGGAATGATGAGGTCCTTATCTCCGTCGCGGACACGGAGACGCCGTGCAGGCTCGGACGTTGAAGGGGTACGCTGTTCAAAGCTTTCAAGCAGTTTGCTCAACTGTGCCTGCATGGCTAAAGCAGAGAAGGCGGCACGATTGCCGCGAACGCGATCGAGAGCAAGCCTTAGGCGAGGACGCTCGATGGGCTTGGTGAGGTAATCTACGGCCGCTAGTCGGAAGGCTTCAACGGCATGCTCCTGATAGGCCGTAATGAATATGGTTGGGGGGAGGTGCTGCGCACCGACTTCGATGGCTACCTCAAGCCCGGTCATGCCCGGCATCTGAATATCAAGGAATAAGAGATCAATCGGGTTGGCCCGTAGCGAAGCAATCGCCTCCATGCCGTCTCGCGCCTCACCTGCTATGAGGATGTCGGGCTCATCGACCAGAAGTAGCTTGAGTCTTTCCCGGGCTAGAGGTTCATCGTCGACGATAAGAGCTCGCAGACTCATACCGCACAAGCCTCGAAAGGAATCACGATGTTGACTTCAAAGCCACCGGAGACCCCCGGGCAAGCCTCAAAACGATGACGTCCAGGGTAGAGGTGTTCCAAACGCTCCCGGAGATTGCGAAGACCAATCCCATGACCGGCTGTGACGGAGCTAGCCTGTCCTGAACCATTGTCGTGTACTCGGACGCAGAGCATAGGACCCTCCCGATGCACCGAAGTTTCAATGATGCCCCCCTCCCGCATGGGCGCAATGCCATGGTGAACCGCATTTTCGACAAGAGGCTGTAACAGGAAGTTTGGGACCAAGGTTCCCATGACCTCCGGGCTTGTGTTGAAGCGAACCTGGAGACGATCGGAGAACCGAATCTGCTGGAGTGCAAGATAGCTTCGCACCGTCTTCAACTCTTCTGCGAGAGAAACTTTCTCTGGTGTTTCACGGAGCAGAGAGGACCTTAGAATGGTGTTCAGATGCGAGAGCGCTTCAGCGGCCTCTGCATTTCGTCCAAGGTCAATCAGCGAAATCACGGCATTATGGGCGTTGAAGAGAAAGTGCGGCTGAACCTGGCTTTGCAACGCCTGTAGTTGCGCGCTCGTCAGTTGGCGTTCCAGTGCTAGCTTTTGGAGCTGCATACGCCGTGAGACGAGCTGGTGATAGATCAAGGATGAGATCAGCAGAAGAACGCCGTAGATCAACATATCCTGGCTAAAGCTCTCCCCGGTGATGCAGCCGCGTGCTAAATGCGCCTGGCTCCAAACATGCCAAAGGGCTCCGCTATGTTCAACAAAGCTACCGAGCAGAGACATGTGGACATAAGCGATCACGACAGCAACGGCTCCGTGAGAGGCCATAGCAGGCCAGGAAAGCTGAAAGATGCTCCCATGCCGTGCTGCAAGAAACCAAAGCCCCACCACAACAGCAAGCCACCAGAACCATACCAGGCTGGCCCAAAGGATAGTGGGTAGCCAGGTGGAATGGACGCCAACAAACCACAGCACGGTATGGCACTCACTCGCCGTTCTGGCGATCAGGGCAACGCCGATCACAAGGACAAGAGGAAGGCCTCGCTTTCGGAGCCTGATCCAGTCTTCCCGCTCCAAGACATTTTGCCGAGCCATCGCTGCCTCCTAGAAGCTCAGGTGTGCGCCTAATTCCACTCTACGCGGTGCTTCCGCGTTTACACCGTGATCGAAGGTTGTCGATCCAAGAACCGTCCCCACGGTTATCACATTGGTATGGTTCGCAAGGTTTGTGAGGACTTGCTTTCAATGCAAGCATCGCGCGCAATCGAGAGCCGTTCTACGACTTTGCAGGGAACATGGCTTAATCCTCCGGAAAGCTTAGTCTCGTGCAGTGAGTAAGGTCGGGAGAGAGCAACGTCAGTCTGCCTTGCATCAGCAGAAAAGAAATGGAACCCTCTTCTCGACGGCTACCTGTGCTTCCCGCCCTGGAACACTCGACACTGGAACCGGCACGACCGGCTTATCTACTGTTGAGTCGCGTCCAGCCGATAGGTTACTAGAGGCTACGAGAGGGCTACTGTCAGTATCCGAAGCAAACGATGCCAAGCCAGGCTGTTGCCGTAACTTTTAATGTGCGCCTCTAAGCCTCTAACGAAAGGTTTGAACTTCAGATGTCCGCCGTTCCCCTGTCATGGAAGTAACCTGCTCCTTGAAGAAGGCAGTACGCCGTTACTCTGTATACAGCTTCCTTTGAAAGAGATCGCCGCTCCAGCATGTTCGAACAAGCATTCAAGAAGCTCGATGTCATCCTTCGCCTGGACTCCGGTACCTCCACGGAGCTCGATTATGTTGAGCAAACCTCCTGGCTGCTCTTCCTCAAGTACCTTGATGCCCTGGAGCAGGATCGCGCCCAAATCGCTGAGTTGCACGGCCAGCTCCATGCCTTCCTGCTTGAAGATGCATACCGTTGGCATACCTGGGCTATGCCGCTTACCGTCGGCGGCACTCTTGACCACGACCGAGCCCTGATAGGTGATGACCTTCGTGACTTCGTTGACCAGAGGCTCTTTCCATATCTCAGGGGCTTCAAACAGCGGGCTGACCGGCCCGATACGATCGAGTACAAAATCGGCGAGATCTTCGGCGAACTCAAGAACAAGTTCCAGTCCGGCTACAACCTGCGCGAAGCTGCCGAGCTGATCGATACACTTCGGTTCAACTCTCAAACAGAAAAGCACGAATTGTCCGACCTGTACGAAGCAAGAATTCGCAATATGGGCAACGCCGGACGCAACGGCGGTGAGTACTACACGCCTCGCCCGCTCATCCGCGCCATGCTCGCAGTCATTCAGCCGCGGATCGGCGAAACGATCTATGACGGGGCCCTGGGCTCAGCCGGCTTTCTTTGTGAATCGTTCGAGCAGCTGAACCGTGAGGCAAAAACTGTTGCTACCCGCAAGAAGCTGCAAACCGGCACTTTCTTCGGCCAGGAGAAGAAGCCGCTTGCCTATGTGATCGGCTTGATGAACATGATCCTCCACGGCATCGAGGCCCCGGACATCATTCACACCAACACGCTGGAGCTGAACAACAACGACATCCAGGAGAAGGATCGCCACGACATCATCCTTGCCAACCCTCCCTTTGGTGGGCGCGAGCGTACCGAGGTGCAGCAAAACTTCTCCATCAAAACTTCGGAAACGGCCTTTCTCTTTCTCCAGCACTTCATCCGCAAGCTGCGTGCCGGCGGTCGCGCGGGTATCGTCATCAAGAACACGTTTCTTTCAAACACTGACAACGCCAGCGTCTCGCTCCGCAAGCTGCTGCTCGAATCCTGCGACCTGCACACGATCCTCGACTGCCCCGGCGGTACGTTTCAAGGCGCGGGCGTGAAGACGGTTGTGCTGTTCTTCACCAAGGGCTCAGCCACGCGCAAGGTGTGGTTCTATCAGCTGAAGCCGGGCCGCAACCTGGGCAAAACCAACCCGCTAAACGATGCAGACCTTGCCGGCTTTGTCGAGCAGCAGACCACCTTCGCCGACTCCCCGCAGGCTTGGTCCATCGATGCGAGCACTATCGACAAGAAAACCTTTGATCTCTCCGTCAAGAACCCGAACGGTAACGACGAGATTGTTCATCGGTCGCCGCAGGAAATACTGGATGAGATCGCTGCCTTGGACTTGGAAAGCGCCGAAATCCTTCAGGGCATCAGGAGTTTGCTATGAGCAAGCTCACCAAACCGGTACCGCTTTATGAAGATTTCCGGGCTCTGGTCTTGTCGGCGCGTCAGACCGTCGCCCGCAGCGTCAATTTGCTACAGGTCCACACTAACTACGAGATTGGTCGCCGCATCGTCGAATAGGAACAAGAGGGAAAGAATCGGGCTGAATACGGCACAGACCTCCTCAGCTATCTTTCAGTTCAACTTACTAAGGAATTTGGGAGCGGCTTCTCCAGTACCAATCTAAAGTACATGCGCGGGTTCTATTTGGCCTATCCAGGGCGGCTCTCTCAGATTCGCCAGACAGTGTCTGACGAATTCGCCATGACGCGTGAAACCCAGCCACCATTCTCCCTTAGCTGGTCGCATTATGTTTTCCTTATCACCCTTAGAGAGGCCGAACGCGGCTTCTATGAGATTGAGGCAACCCAGCAGGGCTGGACGCTTCGGGAGTTGAAGCGCCAGTTCAATGCCGGTCTTTACGAGCGTTTAGCCCTGAGCCGGGACAAGGAATCCATACGGGAGCTTGCCCGCACGGGACAGCACATCGCCAAGCCGCAAGACCTATTCAAGGAGCCCTACGTACTGGAGTTCCTCGGGTTGCAGGAGAAAGCCGGCTACTCCGAGTCCGATCTGGAATCAGCCATCGTCACCCACATTGAAAACTTCCTGCTCGAACTCGGCAAAGGCTTCCTGTTCGAGGCGCGGCAGAAGCGTTTCACCTTTGATGAAGAACACTTTTTTGTGGATCTCGTGCTCTACAATCGGCTCCTGCGCTGCTACGTGCTCATCGACCTCAAAATCGGCAAGCTCACGCATCAGGACCTTGGCCAAATGCAGATGTACGTCAACTACTTTGACCGCTTCGTCAAAACGGAGGCGGAAAACCACACCATCGGCATCGTCCTTTGCAAGAAGAAGCACTCAGCGCTAGTCGAGATTACCCTTCCGAAGGACGCTAACATTCACACCCGCGAGTACCAGCTTTACCTGCCCAGCAAAGAGGAGTTGCAGGGGAAGCTGGAAGAGTGGATTGGAGACCGCGATGTCTAAGAGCAAGAGTTCTGAACGAAGTACGACCTCTGAGATGAAGGTGGGCTGGCAAACGGCAACCCTCAGCGATGTTTTGCTTACTCTAAAGAATGGCTTCAACTGCAAACAAGATAAGAATGGGTTTGGAGACCGAGTATCTAGGATTGAATCTATATCATCGGGCGTGTTTGACCTCAGTAAAGTTGGTTTCACTTCTATCCCCGACCAAGATAAAGAAAAATTTAAGCTCCAGCTCGGCGATATTCTATTCAGTCATATTAATAGTCCAGTCCATGTGGGGAAAACAGCGATCTTCGATCTGAATGAAGAGGTATATCACGGAGTTAACTTGCTATTAATGAGGCCCGTGTCCACTCTAATCTCAGAGTATCTTCGTCACTATCTTAATTTTCTGTACTTTCGAGGCTATTGGAAGGGAGTTTGTAAGCAGTCAGTAAATCAGGCGAGCGTGAATCAGCAAGACATATGTCGCGTCCCAGTAATGTTTCCGACGCGCATAGAAGAGCAGGAGCGCATCGTAGCCATCCTCGATCAAGCCTTCCAAGCAATTGCCACAGCCAAAACCAACGCAGAAATGAATCTGGTAAAAACTATTGAGTTCTTCGATGGCGAGCTGCAGTTGCTGATTACGCCTCAAGAGGATGGCTGGAATTCATTGACATTAGCCGAAATAGCTTCTGATTTTGGCCGAGGCAAATCTAAGCATAGGCCAAGAAACGATCCAAAATTGTATGGGGGATCCTACCCCTTCATCCAAACAGGAGATGTACGAAATGCGAAGCAATTTGTCAATACTTATTCCCAGACTTACAACGACGTTGGTCTAAAACAAAGTAAACTTTGGCCCAGAGGAACGCTATGTGTCACTATTGCTGCAAATATCGCAGAAACTGCGATCCTGGACTTCGATGCATGCTTTCCGGATAGCGTCATTGGCATAGTAGCAAACCCGTCCAAAGCAAACACCCGGTTCATCGATTATCGGTTACGTGCCGCAAAATCTAAACTTCAAGCGAAGGGAAAGGGGAGTGCTCAGGACAATATCAATTTAGGAACCTTTGAAGGGCATACTTTTCTATTTCCCCCGCTTTCAATTCAAGAAGCGTTGGTCGAGCGTTTAGATTCTGTGGCCTCGCTTCTGGCTTCGCTAACAAACTTTTTTGAACAGAAACTTGTCCTACTCGATGAACTAAAACAATCCCTCCTCTACCAAGCCTTCTCCGGTAATCTTTAGCCACCAATGCGCAACGAGTCCGAGACCCGAGCCGAACTGATCGACCCTGCCCTCCGCGCCGCCGGATGGGGCACGGTCGCAGGTTCGCGCGTCCTCCGCGAGTTCAAGATCACGCAAGGCCGCCTGCTTGGAGCCGGACGACGCACCCATCCCGACATAGCCGATTACGTGCTCATCTACCGGAACCGCAAGCTCGCCGTCATCGAAGCCAAGCGTGAAGACTTGCACGAGTCCGAAGGCGTCGCCCAGGCCAGGCACTACGCCGCCAAAATGGCCGTCCGCTTCGCCTATGCCACAAACGGCCACAAGATCTACCGCATGGACCTGGGTGCGACACCCGTTCAGGAGCCGGCTGGCCTGAACCCCGAGGGACAGGAGGAACCCGGTGATCCCGTTGCCGTGACTTCCTCTGAAGGTTTGGCAGACCGCTTCCCGACGCCCGACGAATTGTGGGCCGCGACCTTTGCCGTACCGAACGCCTGGCGGGAACGCTTTGCCCAGGTGCCGTTCGAGGATCGCTCCGGCTCCTGGGAGGTTCGCTACTACCAGGACACCGCCATCCAGCGCGTCCTTGAGGCGGTCGCGGACGAGCAGCAGCGCATCCTGCTTACACTTGCCACCGGCACCGGCAAAACCGCCATTGCCTTCCAGATCGCATGGAAGCTCTTTCACGCCAGGTGGAACCTCTCGCGGCAGCCTACACGCCGCCCGCGCATCCTGTTTCTCGCCGACCGCAACAATCTCGCCGACCAGGCCTACAACTCGTTTTCTTCATTCGCGGACGATGCCCGCATCCGCATGGAGCCCGATGCGATTCGGAAAGCCGGGAAGGTGCCGACAAATGCGAGCATCTTCTTTACGATCTTTCAAACGTTCCTCTCCGGCACAGGCCCGGACGGGCAGCCCACTCCGTACTTCGGTCAGTACCCGCCCGACTTCTTCGACTTCATCATCATTGACGAGTGCCACCGCGGCGGAGCGAACGATGAGTCCACCTGGCGCGGCATCCTCGACTACTTCTCCCCGGCAGTCCAGCTCGGCCTGACGGCCACGCCGAAGCGCCGGGATAACGTGGACACGTACGCTTACTTCGGCAATCCCGTCTACATCTACTCCCTCAGAGAAGGCATCAACGACGGCTTTCTCACGCCGTTCAAGGTCGTCCAGGTTTCGACCACCCTTGACGATTATGTGTACACGCCTGACGATACGGTTGTTGAAGGTGAAGTCGAGGCAGGCCGCCGCTACACCGAGTCCGACTTCAACCGGACCATCGAGATCCAAGAGCGCGAGGAAAAGCGTGTCTCCGTTCTGATGGAGCGGATCGATCAGCGCGAGAAGTCCATTGTCTTTTGTGCGACTCAGCTGCATGCCGCGGCGATTCGAGACCTGATCAATCAGCAGACAAAGAGCAGAGATCTGCTGTACTGCTGCCGCGTCACGGCGAATGATGGTGCCCTGGGCGACCAATACCTGCGCGAGTTCCAGGACAATGAGAAGAGCGTTCCGACGATCCTCACCACCTCACAAAAGCTCTCCACAGGCGTAGACGCTCGCAATGTTCGCAATATCGTGCTCCTGCGCCCCCTAAACTCCATGATTGAGTTCAAACAGATCATCGGGCGCGGCACCCGGCTTTTCGACGGCAAGGACTTCTTCACGATCTACGACTACGTTCGGGCTCACCAGCTTTTCAATGATCCTGAGTGGGATGGAGAACCCCTGAACCCCGAACCTTCCCCGGAGCCTCTACCGGAACCGCCATTGGGGCCATCGGCACTCCCTCCGGATGATGAAGAGGGGAATGACGAGGATGCCCCGCAGCGCCGGCGTTTGGTGATCCGCCTTGCCGACGGCAAAGCGCGGGAAATCCAGCACATGACAGCAACAAGCTTCTGGGGTGCGGATGGCAGGCCAATTTCCGCCAATCAGTTCCTGGAATCCTTGTTCGGCGCGCTGCCCGAGTTCTTCAAGAACGAGGACGAGCTCCGGTCGATCTGGAGCCGACCCGAAACCCGTCGCACCCTTCTGCGGAATCTTGAAGATAAGGGATTCGACAGAAGCCAACTGTCAGAAATTCAAAGGGCGCTTACCGCCGAGCAATCCGACCTCTATGACGTACTCGCGTACATCGCGTTTGCCCTTCCACGCATTACGCGACTGGAGCGCGCCGATCGTGCAAGGCCTTCCATCCACGCGGCATTCCCGGAAAAGCAAAGAGCTTTCCTTGAGTTTGTCTTATCTCACTACATCACGGAAGGTGTCGAGGAACTGGATCAGGAGAAGCTCTCTCCGCTTTTGACCCTTAGGTATAACGCGATTTCAGATGCTGTTCTTGACCTGGGGGCACCGCCTGAAATCAGAGCCATGTTCTCCGGCTTCCAGCAATACCTGTATCAAGATACGGTCGGTGCATCAGGTACAGTGGACTTCTCATCGTCTTTAGGAGAGAATCGGCGGCGCAGTTGAAGGACAGGCGCAGTTAATTTTCTAAATAACTGAAGCATTGTGTGCCGGTCATCCAGAAAAGCACAATGGCTGATCATGTACGCAAGGAAGTCGGAGTTTGCTTTGGCGGGCATTGTTACCAGCAAAATTGGTACCCAGAACCGCAGTGGGTCGCCGGCAGTACTTCGTGCATGGAAAGTTTGAGCGATGATGTGCCAAAGATACTGAGATAGCGTTTGTCCCTTGAGTCGAACAAGGTCGATAGCAGTACCAAAATGGTCGACGGCAAAAGTCTGCGCATACCACCGGGCAAGCTCATGGGAGCACTCGCTTAAAGTCCCTTCAGGAGTGAAGATACCTTCAAATTCTGGCACATCAGAGATCCACTTCAACCAACGAGGATGTTGGGCATAAGGACGAGCGCTCGGGCAGCGTCGCAAACAGAACCATGGAGATGCACGATTCCCTTAAAGTCATCTCCTAATGGCAAAGCGGGTGCGTGATACATCACCGGTGCGTTGCCAAAGACTTCCGTAGCCGCACCCCGAAAGTGGTCGTCGAAGTTTGTGGTAACGATTCGGATGGCGTCTGTTTGGCCGAAGAGGCGAATCATCGATTGGTGGAAGTAGTTGGGAAGTGAATCAGAGAGCGAAAGACGCTGTTTTACTAGCTCGTGTACGGCCAATCCTTCCTGTTCCAAGCGCCCAAGATATCGATCGACTGGCTCGTTGTCGAGCTTTGGAGATGCGGCACTCCCAATCTCCTCGGCCAGCTTGCGAAAACCTGGGTAGTTCGAGGGTGCATCTACGGACACCCCTGCGCCTGCGAAGAGAACCAGCTTGCCCTGCTTGTGTGCATCAATGATCAATTGCGGCATATCGACATCGTGTAGACGCATAGGAAGTTTGTCCCAATGATCCTATAAGATACTGCGATCTACAGGCGTTTAATTTGCCGTCATACAGGGGATTGAGTGATATAGAAATTGTTACTTTAAGGTTGGAGTTCTTAAAGTTTGTCCAGAAACTGAAGCTGGAATCATGAAAGTCATAGGCATAAGTGGCTGTGTTGCTTAGGGTGGAAGGATGTACCCGAGCGATTTGATAGAGGAGCGGTGGAACAAACTGGAACCGTTGCTGAACGAGCCGCGGTCGAGCGTTCGGCGGACATATGAACCGTATCCTTGATCTCGCCGTCGGCGGCTGGCAGACCAGCAATATCTTCCTGTGGCAGTCCGGCCCGTTCCTGTCGGCATACATTCCCGCAGGTCAGGCAGATCCGTCGGGCACTGGCTCCGGGCTGAACAGCGGACTGTTCGGCGATCTCGGTCATCGCAACCAGAAGCCTGACCGCACCGGCGCAGCACGGCCCGCGAATCAAAGCCGTACCGACTGGATCAACACAGCATCATTCGGCTGCCCTGGGAACCCCGGCTGGTTGACGGGGCACAGCCTGCCACATGGGCGCGGCTGACCCCACTGCAACCGAGATACCCCCGCGCAAGCGCTGGCGGCAGGCTACCTGCCCCCCATCGGGCGCTTCGGCAATGCGCAGATCGGGTCCATCACCGGGCCTGGTACCGTAAACCTTTCATCGGGCTTGCGGAAGAGTTTCCCTGTTAACGAGCAGATCCATCTCCGGGTCGAGGGCACCTTTACCAACATCCTGAACTACACCAATCTGAACGATCCATCACTCGATATTCCCAATGCCAACTTCGGACAGATTACAGCGGCGCGCGGGTCTGACTTCGGTGGAAGCCGCACCGGGCAGGTGGCGGCTCGCATTGATTTCTAAGTGTGAAGCGTTCATAGGCGTCGATATAGCCTGGTCGAGAAGAGCCGGTAGCGGAGAGCAGTCATGAATTCTCAACAAGGCAAGCAAGTGTGTTCCCTTGGGACCGATTCAAAATGCATAACTATGAAAATGCGGTGAAAATCTCTAGATATGTTCAGACCTTCATCAGCACCCGATATGTTAGGTGGCGGAGCGGCGATGAAATGATAGCCGTTAGGAGAGTATCTGTATTATGGTTGGTCGTCATAGGTCGAAGTTTGTGTACCTGAGATACATGGCACTATGTAGTTTTATGGGATTGGGCGCGGTGGGCAGTGCCTATGGTCAGTTCGATACGGCTTCGGTACTGGGGTTTGTGCGGGATGGCTCAGGAGCGGCGGTGCCGGGGAGCACGGTGAGCCTGGTGAATACCAAAACCGGGCAGAAGAACGTAGTGCAGGCAGACGCGCAGGGGCAGTTCACGTTTACCAGCGTCCCCGTAGGGCAGTACCAGCTTGATGCGAATGCGAATGGTTTCAGCGAGACACTGACGGACCCGTTTGCGGTGGCAGTGGCGGCGCGGCAGAGAGTCGACGTGGCGTTGCAGCCGGGCAAGCAAACTGAAACCGTAATGGTTTCAGGGGCCGCGAGCCTGCTGGAGTCCGAGAGCAGCGAGACGGCCACGGTCATTTCGCCGACGGAAGTACACAACCTGCCGCTGAATGGACGGGCATATGCGGACCTGACATTGCTGGCTCCGGGAGTGAAGCGAAGCAACCTTGAAAATCAATCGGTGACCAGCCGGGATGCCAGTTATAACGTGAACGGGCAGCGGAGTGAATTTAATAACTTCCTGTTGGATGGATTGGATAACAATGCATACGGGACGTCTAACCAGGGTTTTTCAAACCAGAATATTCCGCCCTCGCCTGATGCAATTAATGAGTTCAAGGTTGAAACGAATAACTACACCGCGGAGTATGGGCGGGCTTCAGGCGCGGTGATCAATGTCAGCATCAACAGCGGAACCAACAAGTTCCACGGCGATGCCTATGAGTACAACCGCAACACAAGCTTGAACGCGATTGGACCCTTTACGCCGCCGGTGAACGCGGCTACGGGCAAGCCGGTGAAGCCGGTACTGATCAGGAACCAGTTTGGGGGAACCTTCGGCGGCCCCATTCGCAGGGACAAGCTGTTTTTCTTCGTTGATTATGAGGGCAACCGCCAGGCGCAGGGGCAGTACCAGGCTGTGACAATCCCCAATGCAAACCAGCGGCAGGGGATCTTCCAGACTACGGCAGGCGTGGCCGTTCCGCTGCGCAACCCGATCACAGGTACCCGGTATCCCAACGGCGTGGTGCCCGCAGCAGATTGGACACCCTTGGCGCAGGAGGTAATCGCGGCGCTACCTGCACCGAACGTGCCCAATGCAAACGCATTCTCGAACAACTATGTTTCTGTGCCCAAGGCCTATCTGCTCGATGACAAGGGCGATGGGCGGGTGGATTTTCTCGCGTCAGAACGCACCACGGCGTTTGGGCGATACTCCGAGCACAGCGGCAACATCCAGGATACGAACGGCGGCATCCCGGGCCCGGCAGGCGGCAACAGCAACGGGAATATCTATATCAACAATCGACAGGTGGCGGCCGGGGTTACTCACAGCTTCAACCAGAGCAATATCCTGGACGCGCGGCTCGGGTTTAACTGGACCCACGGCGGCAAGACACCTTATGGAGTCGGACAGCCGAGCCTGCTGGCAGCGGCCGGCATCACAGGGCTGCCGACCGATCCTACGATCTCACGCAGCCTGAACGCGCAGGCAGTGAACGGGTTTACGCAGTTCGGTGCGCAGTCCAGCAGTCCACAGTTCCAGAACCCGTTCGTGATCGACCCGAAGGTGAACTACACATTGCTGAAGGGTCGTAACAGCTTGAAGTTCGGCTGGGAGTTTTTGTCGATCAACACAGAAATCGATGACTTTAACCCTGTATATGGGCAGGATAATTATGCGGGCGGGTTCAGCAGGACAGCGGCGTCCACGGACGTAGGAGCTACAGAGGCTTCATTTCTCGCAGATTTTCTAGTCGGTGCACGCAATGCGTACAACCTGAACAATGTTGCAATCGTGAATTATCACCAGTACATGGATTTCTTTTACGCGCAGGATGATTTGAAGGTATCGCCTAAGTTCACGGCGAACCTGGGGCTGCGCTATGAGCTGGTGACGCCGCAGTTTGTAGACGGTAATACCCTTGCCAATTTCAACCCGGCGACCAACACGCTTCAGCAGGCGACAGGTGGTTCCATTACGCAGCGGGCGCTGGTAAACACGCCGAAGCTGGACTTTGCACCCCGGGTAGGTTTTGCCTACCAGGCGGACGCGAAAACGGTGATTCGGTCTGCCTACGGGATCAGCTATGACCAGTTCAATCGGGAAGGCGGAGAGAACCTGCTGGCCTACAACGGGCCTGCGATTGTGAACGCGAGCGTGCAGCAGTATGCGCCGTTCTCAACGCAGGCGACCAAACAAGCGTTGTGCACGGCCACCCAAGCTCCCACAATGTGCTTCCGACCCGAGGCGCAAGGGTATCCGCAGGGATTTACCTCGCCGGCGAACTTCAGCACGGCGCTCTCACAGACGCGGTACATCCCCTTCAACACGCCGACCGGCTACGTGCAGTCGTACCACCTGGATGTGCAGACGGAGATCGCGCCGCGCACGGTGTTGACGGTTTCGTATGTGGGCGAGCATGGCGTACATATCCAGGTGCTGGCGGACCTGAACCAGGCGGCACCATGCCCGGTGACGGGGACGTGCGCGAGCCTGCTGGCGCGGCGGCCGATCCAGGGCTTTACAGGGATCGAGGAATCGGTGCCGTATGGCACGTTGAGCTACAACGCGCTTCAAGCCAAGCTGGAGCACCGATACGGGCAGGGGCTGTACGTGCTGAACTCGTTCACCTGGTCGCATGCAATCGACAATGCATCGGGGCATCTGGATACGCCGAACAATGACAACTCGCGCGTAAATCTTGCGAACTTGCGCGGGGAGCGGGGCCAGTCGGCGTACAACCAGCCTGTAAACGATACGTTGACAGTGATTTACGATCTGCCGTACGGACGCGGGCAGCACTTCGGGGCGAGCGCGCCCAAGCTGGTGCAGGGGGCGCTGGGAGGGTGGCAGTTTTCAGCCATCAACACGGCGACAAGCGGGCAGCCCGTGAACCTGATCTACAACGTGAGCTCGGCCGCCACGGTGAGCTCACTGCTGAACTACCGGCCGAACGTGACTGGCAATCCGGTTACGCAAAACGGGCAGCGGGTGAAAACCGCCACCTCGGTGATGAATTATCTGAGTCCAGCAGCCGTTAGCGTGCCGACGAACCAGAGCCAAACGTACGGAAATGCGGGACGAAACTCGCTGCGCAGTTATCCGTTCTACCAGCTGGATACGGCGCTGCATAAAGGTTTCCACCTGTGGAGCGAGGCGTCACTGCTGGACTTCCGGCTGGAGGCGTTCAACGTGCTGAACCAGGTGAACTATGGGCCGCCTGATTCAAACCGGAGCAACGGAAGCTTTGGGACGATTACCAACTACTTTCCGCCGAGGCAATTGCAGGTGGCGGGGAAGCTGTTCTTTTAGCAAAAAGGGTTGGACAGCGGCCCGGTCACACGGGCCGCTGTTTTCATAGGAGTTGAATATGCTCAGGTTTGTTTTCGTGAGTTTGGCGGCATTACTGGCGGCGGGTCAGGGGATCGACGAGGGTGTTCGGATCAACCAGATCCAGGTGATCGGGACGCATAACAGCTACCATGCGGGGCTTGCACCGGGGGTTGCGAAGCTGTTGCAGGCCAAGGACCCGAAAACATTTGCCGCACTCGACTATACGCATCCTTCCCTGACGGAACAGTTGGACGGAGGGGTACGGCAGCTGGAAATTGATGTATTCGCAGATGCCGAGGGAGGGCTGTACGCGCACCCGTACCTTGAGAAGCTGGCGGGGACAGAAGCCGAGGCAAACCCGGGTGGGGTGATGGACAAGCCGGGGTTCAAGGTGATGCACGTGCAGGATGTGGATCAGCGGAGCGTGTGCGAACCGTTCACGGCATGCCTGGGAGAGGTGCGGGCATGGCTAAAGAAGCATCCGGAGAGCCTGCCGGTGTTTTTGCTGATTGAAACCAAGGAAGGGCGTTTAAAAAAGGTGGACTTCCCGACGGTGACGCCCGAGCCCTTTACCCCCGAAGTTTTCAATGCGCTGGATAGGGAAATACGTTCTGTATTTGCGCCCGGCGAGATGATTACTCCCGACATGGTGCGTGGGGGCATGCCGACGCTCAATGCTGCCGTGCGCGCGGGGCACTGGCCCACGCTCAAGGAAGCACGCGGCAAGGTGGTGTTCCTGATGGATCAGCGGTCGGCGGAACCCGCATACACACAAGGCCACCCTAACCTGGAAGGGCGGGTGCTGTTTACCAATGCCGTTCCGGGAGCTGCGGATGCGGCATTCACCGAGGAAAATAACGGGACGGTTGAAGAGATTGATGCACTGGCACGGCAGGGATATCTGATCCGGACGCGGACGGATGCGGACACGGTGCAGGCGCGGACAAACGATACGGCGCGACGGGATGAGGTAATGCGCAGCGGGGCGCAAATTCTCTCAACGGATTATCCGAAGGGGGCAGCGGCGAAAAGCGGGTTTGTGGTGGAGTTTCCGGGAGGCGCAATGGAGCGGTGCAACCCGGTCATTAAACCGAATGGATGCCTCAGCAAAGATCTGAAAAGAAAATAAGCGAATATAGCTGCGAGGCTGACTTATATCCACACACCCTGTTCGTATCACTTGGCCAACAACGATGACCGGGCGCACAGTGCCAACAGTGGAAAGTGCTCGATCTCGGCGCATTCTGTGGACGCCGGCTAGTAAGTAGATTCGATGGAGTTATACCAGGGCCGCTTCGATTTCTGCGGCTGAGCGAACCCGACCGAGGAATGGAAACACTCGCTCGATCGCATTTAGATGAGCTTCCATGGTGCGGGCAGATGTCGCGTCTTCAACCACTACGACATTGAATCCAAGAGTAGCGGCTGAGCGAGCGGTAGACTCCACACCGATGTCGGTGGAAATGCCGCACAGAACAATCGTTTCAATTCCAAGCTTGTGCAGCTCAGCCTCAAGGGGAGTGGTGTCAAAAGCGCCCCAGAAGCGCTTTGTAATAAGTAGTTCGTCAGGCATCTTACCGACTTCTGGCACCAGTTCCACGGATTCGGGCGGCAGCGGGGGACCATCGGGGTCCATCATGGGTTGGTCTACGATGAGGCGACGAAAGTTGTGCAGGTCGACCCGCACCCAAATGACGGTCGATCCTTTTCGACGGAAAACCTGGGCTAGCTGTGCTGTCCGCTTGACCACTTCGTCGAAACTGCGAGGCGCTACGGGCATCGCTGCAATACCGTGCTGTAGATCGATGACTACCAACGCGGTAGTGTTTGCGTCAAGGCTGAACTCACTCATATTCCTTCTCTTTCGTTGACCCCGTAGGTTGTCGAGCCCTATGACATAGTGATGTGATCGCTCAAGTTAAGCCGTTCTCTGGGCGTATCCTGAAGCCCGCCGCGGGCAAGAGGACTGCTGGATGGGCTGTGACACAGAAGACATAAATGGCTGGCACATAAAACCCCTTCATTGATTCTCCTCTTGCCGAACCGGGAAAACTGTGCAATTCAGTACACCGTTTCGCCGTAAGTGTGTCATGGAAAAAGCCGTTTCTGTTATCGCATCCTATGAAAAGCGGCTCTGTTGCATTAACTTGAAATCGCCTCTTCGACACACACGATCTAGTGGTCTGGGTTTTGTAATCCTCAATGTATTGAGGCTTGAAAAGTTAATACACCAGAGCCGGCGAAATCGACCTTCTTGAAAATCAGCCTATCGGCAGGAGGCCGGTCTCTGACGGCGATG
>CAXSFX010000057.1:0-20149 GCA_964236655.1 uncultured Acidobacteriaceae bacterium
CGGGCGACGTGCGCGTCCACCTGCAATTGAAGGAAAACTACGCCTACCGCACCATCTGGGACGTAACCGGCACCATCGACCCCGACCCCGCTGCCGGCACCGACCCGAATGCCTGGGTCATCGCCGGCAACCACCGCGACGCTTGGACCTATGGCGCGGTAGACCCCAACTCCGGCACCGCCGCGATGCTTGAAGCAGTACATGGCATGGGCACGCTCCTCAAAGAAGGCTGGAAGCCGAAGCGCCGCATCATCTTTGCAAGCTGGGACGCAGAGGAAGAAGGACTGATCGGCTCCACGGAATGGGCTGAAGATAAAGCCAACCTCCTGACCCATGCAGTCGCGTACTTCAACATGGACGTGGGCGTCTCCGGGCCGGAGTTCAACGCCTCTGCCGTGCCCTCGCTCAAGGACTTCATCCGCACCGTCACCCGCGAAGTGCCCAGCCCGAAGGGCAACAGCGTGTACGACGCCTGGCGCGAAGACCAGAAAACTCAAAGCACGCGACGCGTCAATAATGGCTTTAACGAACAGCGCCCCGGCGCAGGGAAAAGCACCGACGCAGTCCACATGGGCGACCTTGGCTCGGGCTCCGACTACACGCCTTTCATCCAGCACCTCGGCGTACCTTCGACCGACATCGGCTCTGACGGACCGTACGGCGTGTACCACTCTGTATTCGACAACTACGCCTGGTTTACAAAGTTCGCCGATCCAACCTTTGTGTATGAGCAGCAGCAGGCGCGCGTCTTCGGCCTTGAAGTGCTGCACATGGCCGACACCGACGTGCTGCCCTACGACTACGTAACCTACGCCCAGGAGATCGCGGAGTACCTGCAAGCCGCGAAAACCAAGGCCCAGGACGCCGGTCTCAAACTCGATACCACCGCCGCCGATGCCGCAG
This sequence comes from uncultured Acidobacteriaceae bacterium, assembly GCA_964236655.1. Lineage (GTDB taxonomy): Bacteria > Acidobacteriota > Terriglobia > Terriglobales > Acidobacteriaceae > EB88. Next base: position 904 of record CAXSFX010000057.1, read on the forward strand.
CGCAGAAAATGCTGGCCGCAGCCCAGGCCGTACACACCCGGCAAGCAAACGCGCCGACCGGTAGCGCCGCCGCACTGAATGATTCCCTGCGCAAAGCGGAAGGCGACCTGCTCTCCGAGCCCGGCCTGCCGAACCGCAACTGGTTCAAGCACACCATCTACGCGCCCGGCACATACACCGGCTACGCCGCGGTGGTGATCCCCGGCGTCAATGAAGCGCTCGATGCAAAGGACGCAAACGCCGCGCAAACGCAACTGGCTGCGGTTACAAGCGCAGTCAACCGCTGTGCCGCAACGCTTGAAAATGCAGCAAAATAAGCACTTATACTTGGCTCAAGCGAGGTTCCCATGGCGACGACTGCAATCAGCATCGACGAGTATCTGAATGACACCAGCTATAAGCCCGATGTCGAGTACATCGACGGCGAAATCAAGGAGCGCCCCGTGGTAAAAAGAGCGCACGGACGGCTTCAATCCTTACTTTCTATGTGGTTTGGAGAGCACGAGGATCTTTGGAATGTTGAAGTTGCAGTGGAGGTGCGCACGCGCGTTTCTGCAACCAAAGTACGCTTGCCGGATGTTGTGGTGGATTGGATTGGGGAGCGACCGGAAATACTCGTCGATCCACCTCTATTAGTCATCGAAATCCTCTCCCCAAATGACTCCTACACGGAAACGCAACGTTTAGCCCAGGACTACCTCACCATGGGTATCCCCAACATCTGGCTTCTAGACCCCGCCACCCGTACCGCCCGAGTTTGTGAGAACCAGGCCTGGTTTGAAAAATCCCGTCTCGAAGTCGCCGGCACAGAAATCTATCTCGATACCGCCGCGCTCTTTGCAAAATTGTGGCGCGACGGCAAGCCTTAACCCACAATTACCCGCGCAATCGCAGTTTCCAGGATCTCCGGCGTGATCACCAGCCGGTCCACACGCCGGGTACGCCGCCGGTACAGCGCCGTGGTCTCGCACAGCACCACGATGTCTTCAATCTCGGCAGGGTTCATCGCGCCTTCCAGCACGCGCCTGCAAAACGCTTCATCGGTCAAGCCTTGTAAAGCAGAGCCGCGCCGTCGCGCCTCCCCAAGGTAAAAACGGGCCACCTCGGCAAACATGCGCTGCGAGTCTTCAGGAATCTCGCGGCGGTCCGTCTCCAGCACCTCGGCCCCCGGCAGCACCAGCTTGATACCGAACGTATTGTCAAGGTCCGAGTCCGGCACAAACGTCGTCGCGGTTGCCACCACCAGCACATTGGCCCGCTCCGACGTGCTTTCAATCAACGCATCCAGCTCCGCCAACACCTCCGGATCGCTTTCCTTATAAGCCCGGTCGATGCGAGGCAGCAGCAGCATGATCTTTTGCCGCTTGTACCCGCGAACCCAGCTCTTGGCCTGTGCCAGCGCATCCGAGTCGCGCGGGTTATACACCGTAACCAGCCGCTCCATGCCGGTCAGCTTGGCCAGCGTCTGCGCCAGCGACTTCTTGCCGCTCTGGTGCGGACCGATAATCAGCACCTCATTGCCGATCTTCAAATCCTGATAAATCTCCGGGTGCCTCGCCCGGTCCACCAGGTCTTCAATAGAACGCAGCAAGTCATCCATACCGGCCAGCCGTGGCCGCAGGCTTTCGACTGTCTCATCCTCAAGCGAAAGATCAATGCGTTCCCTGCGCTTGCGCCGTTCCGTCATGAACTCAATAAACGAAGGCAGCGCCCCCACCGACCCCACCACCGTGGCAAACACCAGCAACTGCTCCGTAATGAGCAACGCCTGGTCCGAGCCCGCAGCTGGGTCGAAGTACATAATTCAAGTCTAGCAACCGGCACTTCTAAACAAAGCTTTCACAAACCCGAGTCACCCTGAAATCATGTGTGTCAGCAGCGAATGTGAGCAGTAGAAAACACCGGGTCATCCTGAATCGTGTGTGTCGGCAGCGAATGGGAGCAGTAGAAAACGCCGGGTTATCCTGAGCGCAAGCGAAGGATCTGCTTTCCCCTGTCGCGGCGCAGCCTGCTAAATCAGGCATGAGGGGTACAATCCACGTATGCAAACCATTCATATTTCCGACATAGAGGCAGTGAGCGATTTTGCCGGGCTGCTCGCCAAAGTGCGCGCCGGAAGTGAAATTATCATCGAACATGGTTCTAAGCCGATTGCGATTGTGCGTGCTCCCGAGCCACCGGCGCTTTCCCTCGATGAGCGGATTGCATTGCTGCCGAAAAACTCACTTGCGGTTATCGATGAAGATTTCATTCGAGATATGGAGGAGGTAAAGGCTCATTATCGTAACCAGCCGCGTACTTCCCTATGGGATTGATTCTCGACTCCAGCGTTTTAATTGCCGCGGAGCGGAAAGGAAGAAACGCACGACAGGCCCTTGCTGAAGTGCGGGAGCGATTTCCCAATGAGGAACTTGCTCTTTCTGTTGTAACTGTGTTGGAACTCAATCATGGGACATACCGTGCAAACTCATCTCTGCGAAAAGCCTCTCGTTGGGAGTTTTTAAGCGAGGTAATAGCCACACTCACCATATATCCTGTAACAACCGAAATCGCTTTACAGGCTGGTCAAATCGACGGTGAGAACACCGCGAACGGCATAACTATAGCCCTTGCTGATCTTCTTATCGGCGTAACAGCCTTGGAACTCAGCTATAGCTTGGCAACCGGCAATGTTATGCATTTTACAAAAATTCCGGGTTTATCAGTTATCTCGTTCTAAGAAAAACACTCAACACCAGCCTTACGCCACCACCACATCCCCTTCCCCCGGCGCAAGAAACAAATTCTCCTCAATCCCATGCTGCCGCGTGTACAACTCGTAATACCGCCCACCCAGCGCATATAACGACCCATGCGTCCCGCGCTCGATAATCTCCCCACCCTCAACCACCAATATCTGATCCGCCTTACGAATCGTAGACAACCGGTGCGCGATCACAAACGTCGTTCGCCCTTGCACCAGCGTGTTAAGCCCCTGCTGAATCATCGCCTCGCTCTCCGAATCGAGCGACGACGTAGCCTCGTCCAGAATCAACAGCCGCGGGTTCGCCAGCAACGCGCGCGCAATCGAAAGCCTCTGCCGCTGCCCGCCCGACAGCTTCACCCCGCGCTCCCCCACCACCGTGTCGTACCCTTCATCAAAGCGCTCCGCAAACTCATCCACACGCGCGATGCGGCAGGCATTTAAGAAATCCGCCTCATCAGCCTGGGGTGACGAAAATACAATGTTGTCGCGGATCGACCCGTCGAACAAAAACGACTCCTGCAGCACCACACCTAACTGCGACCGGTAGCTCCCCAGGTCCACAGTAGACAAGTCGTATCCATCCACCAGAATCTGCCCTGCGGTCGGCGAGTGGAACCCGCAGATCAGCGAAATAATCGTGCTCTTGCCCGAGCCGGATGACCCGACCAGCGCGGTAGCCGTGCCGGATTTTGCCGTGAACGAAATATCGTGAAGCACGGTCTTATCCGCTTCATACGCAAAGCGGACATTGCGAAACTCGACCTGCCCCGCAATCGGCGGCAGCTCCAGTTTGCGATCAGGATCATCAAACTCCTGCCGCTCGCCCAGCACCTCCATGGTGCGGTCGAGACCAGCCAAAGCCTCGGTAAGCTGCGTCCCGACGTTGACTACTTGAAAAATCGGCGCAATCATAAACGCCAGAAAACCCACATATTGAAAGTAGCTGCCCGGCGAGTTAAGCCCCGTAGTATGCAATCCGACCGCATGCGCCGCACCCTGGTTCGCCAGCACCTCGCGCCCGCCGAAAAACATCACCAACCCGCCGACAACACCCAGGATCGCAGTGGCCGAAAGTGCCAGCAAGCTGGTAGCCGTAAGCGATGAAATGACGTTATCAAGCAGCCGGTGTACCCCTGCTGAAAAGACCCCTGCCTCGCGCTTCTCTGCGTAGTACCCCTTGATCACCCGCACGCCGCCGAGCGACTCCGTCAAGCGCCCGGTAACTTCGGCATTGATCTTGCCCCGCTCACGGAAGATAGGCCGAATCTTCTTAAACCCGCGCTGCAATACAAAGATAAAGCTGAACAGCACCAGCAGCAGCACCGTCGTCATGCGCGGGCTGGCCTTGAACAGAAACGAAACCGCGAAGATAGCAGTAGCAATACCGCCGACAAACTCAATCAGCCCGGTGCCGATCAGGTTTCGCACGCCCTCAACATCCGTCATGATGCGAGAAACAAGCACCCCTGTCCGGTTGCTGTCGTAAAACGAAACCGGCAGCCGCCCAATGTGCCCCTGCACCTGCTCGCGCAGTTCAGTAATCATGCGCTGCGCAGCCTTTGACAACAGCTGCGTCAACGAGTACGACGTAATCGCCTGGATCGCCGTCGCTCCAAACACCAGCAGCACCAGCGGCAGCAGCAACTGCGGCCTGTGCGGCAAAAACACCTTGTCCAGCAGCGACTTGGTCGTGTACGGCAGCACCAGGCTGGCCGCGCTCTTGATCAACACCAGCAGCAGCCCAAACAGCAGCAGGAAGCGGCGCGGTCGCACCAGCTTCCACACTTCCGGCAGCACTTTCTTCAGGTCAGGCTTGCGCTTGGGCTGGTCTCCCGTAGCGGCTAACCGCGCAGCTCCGCGCGTACCCCCGCGCTCAGCATTCAGCTGCGGCATCGCAGTACCAGTGCGCATGGCCAACGGTTACGCCCGCAACCGGCGCGCCTGAGCAGCCTGGATAAAGTTCCGCACGCACGCAATGGTGAACACCAGCAGCAGCATGGCCGTTGCCGCTTTTTCTTCAGTCGCAATCACGGATTTGACCTGCAACCCGTTCTGCATGCGGATGTAAGTAACAATCTCCTTTGCGGTCCCAAGGAAGCCGAGCACCCCGACAGTCGCGGCAATATGCATCGCCAACCCGCGGCGCTTCAAGTCTGTGGTGCGAGCCAGCGCCCCGCAAATCGCCAGGATAAGGCCGATAGCCGATGGAATTAGCGAGGTGGGGTGCTCATGGCCCGTGTTCATGTAGCAGAACACGCCCAGCAGCATAAGGATGATACCGAACAGAATCGTAAGCCGTGGCAAGGGGGTATGTCCTTTCGCGTCAACCCCATTCTACCGGGTTGGCGCATGCTCAGGCTGTCTCCGGCGCGTCAGGTTTGTCGATAGCTTCCATCTGCTCCACGATCTCCGCCGCCGCCGCATCGGGCGTCTCCGTCGCCTGGATATGAATCGCATGTTCAGGAATCTCAAGCGTCGCCAACTGGCTGTTCAGCAGCGCCGGGTTCATAAAGTGACCCTTGCGATTGTCCAGCCGGTTCTCCAGCACCTTTTTCGGTGCCTCCATCAGCACAAAGTACACCAGGCCTTGCGGCAAACCGGCCTCCAGCTCGTCCCGGTAGCTCTGCTTCAGTGCCGAGCAGGTCATCACGCCGTTCTTGCCCGCAGCCGCCCACCCGGCTAGGATGTCGTGCAGCGTCGCCAGCCATGGCACGCGATCCGTATCGGTCAGCGGCACACCGGCCCGCATCTTGGCCACGTTTGCCTCGGAGTGGTAATCGTCACCCTCCACAAACTCCCAGCCGGTGCGTTTGGCAAGCGCCTTGGCCACGGTACTTTTACCGGTTCCGGTCACACCCATCAAAATGGCGATCAAGCATGCGCTCCTGAGTTCGCGGTTCGGTTCTGCTCCAGGCTTTTCTGCACATCGGCCATCATCTCGGCAGCGGTCCACTGGTTGCCGGGGTACCACTTCACAATCTTGCCGTCCGGCCCAATCACCACGGTAGACAGTGTATGAGTCAGCGTCCCATTTGGTGCAGGGATGGAACCCAGGTCGAAAAAGTCGAGCATCGGCGCAAGCTCCGTTTGCCGGGGCGCGGCAAAGCTCCAGTGTTTGAAAGTTTCCGTCGTGTACTTGCCTGTGTACGCGCCGCCGTAGGAGCGCAGCACGGCAGGGGTGTCACGCGCCGGATCAAATGAAACGCTCAACAAGTGTGTCTTGCCGTAAAGGTCGGGCGCAGCAGCCAGTGCCTGGTCCACATCCGCAAAGTTATGGCTCATGCGCGGGCAAAAGTCCGACAGCGGGCAGTGCGTGTAGATAAACGTCACCAGCAGCACCTTGCCATGAAAGTCCGCCAGGTGAATGAGCTTTTTATCCTGGTCAAGAAACGCAAAGTTCGGCACCGCCTCGCCCGGCACAATCGGCTTCAGCTGGCTTTGCGAAACAGGCTCGTTCAGCTCCTTGCTGCGGTCGCTTACCTCGATCTTGTCGATCACGGTCCCGCTGCCGCCCACGTCAAGCACGCCTGCAATCACATCGCCGCGCCGCAGTTTTGATAGATCATGCGGCGTTTTGAGCTGGTAGGGCATGGTCATCGCGTCCATAAAACCGGGGATCGCCCCAGCAGCCAGCTCCACCTCGCCGCTCTCGGCATTGGTGCCCACCACCTTGCCGCTGATAGGGTAGTGGCGCACCGGACCGGCATTTGCAACCGGCGCGGGCGCTTGCCGGCAGCCGACGGCAAGCAGCGCGGCGCACATGAGGGTAGCAGCACGGGCAGGGCGTAAAAGAGTAACCACGCACTTAGTTTATATGGCCCGTTTTGGCCTGGCCTACCCGGTACACTGTTGGCTACCATGGCCCCTGTTCGCCTCCCCCCGGAGATCGCTCAAGCTCTGCTGCGCGGCGCTACCGTGCTGACTGCCAACGCGCGCGCAGCACGGTGGCTGGGGCAGGCCTACGCCGGGGATGCCCGCGCCTCCGGGCAGCGCAGCTGGCAACGGCCCGCAATCCTCGATTGGTCCACCTGGACCGGGCAGCTGTATACCTGCCTAGCCCGCGAAGGCCTCAGCCTGCCCCTGGTACTGACCGGTCTACAGGAAGAACTACTGTGGAAGCGCGTGCAGGCCCGCGACGCGGCTGCGGTTGTCTCCCCTGAACGCCTGGCGCAGCTTGCATGCAGCGCCTATGCCTTGTTGAGCGCCTACAACGCGCAGGGCAGCCGACGTACCGGGGGCGCGGCAGGCCTGTGGACCGACGCACATGAGGATGCAGACCGCTTTCTGGGCTGGGCTGAAGCCTTCGACCGCGTATGTGCGCAGCTTGACGTCATCAGCTGCTCGCGCGTGGAAGCGGAGCTCCAACAGCATGCCCCGGAGCTGCAACGGCACACCGCTGCCCTGCCCAACCATGCGGAGCTGTTGCTAGTCGGCTTTGACCGCCTGACCCCCGCCCAACTTGCGCTTACGCAAACGCTTGAGGCCGGGGGCTGCCGCATATCGCAGGTAGCTGTCGCGGACCCGGCAGCAAAGCAACAGCCGGTCTGCGCCATAAACGAGCTAGACGAGCTCGACAAACTGGACAAACTGGACGCCCAAACCGAACTCGAAACCTGCGCCCTGTGGGTGCGCGCGCAGCTTGAAGCCGCTTCCGCAGGAGGCACAGCACCGCGCATCGGCGTGCTGCTGCCGGAGCTTGCCGGGGCACGTGCCGCGGTAGATCGCGCCTTCAGCAAGGTGCTGCTGCCGCAGTCCGCACGCATGGCAGCCGACTCCCCTTCACCCTACGAGTTTTCACTCGGTGTACCGCTGGCGACAGTCCCCCTGGTACACGCTGCCCTGCTGCTGCTGCGATGGCTCGCGCGTCCCCTCCCTGCGGCAGAGCTGACAGGGTTGCTTCTAGGCGGCTTCCTCGCTGTAAATGCCGCCGAGCATCTGGCCCTGGCACAAAGCGATGCCGCCTTGCGCAGGTCAGGTCTATTGACGACTGAAATCAGGCTCGGGACGCTGCTGCGGCACGTGCGCCGTCACCCTGCGCTGCTGCCGCAGGCCTTTACCCAGCGATTGGTGAGCGCGGAGCAGTGGGTGGCGCGCGAAGTCCCCGGTGGACGCGGGCGCAGGCGCTCCTTTGCCGTCTGGGCTGAGGCCGTGCCCACGCTGCTTGAAGGCCTGGGCTGGCCCGGCTTCCAACCCCTGGGCTCCACGCACTACCAGGCGCGCGCAAGCTGGGAGCGCCTGCTCGGCGACACCGCGCTGCTCGGCTTTGCAGGGGATACGGTGACCTGGGCTGAGTTTGTGCGCGAGCTCGCGGGCTTTGCTCACGGCAGGCTGTTCGCGGCGGAGTCGCGCGATGCGCCCGTGCAGATAATGGGCATTGCCGAGGCCGCCGGGCAGAGCTTTGACGCCGTGTGGCTTCTGCAAATGACCGAAGACCGCTGGCCGCGCGGCGGGCGCATGCACCCTCTGCTGCCCGCGGCCCTGCAACGTGACGCAGGCATGCCGCATACAACTGCAGAAGGTGACCTGGCACTGGCGGAGCTGCAAATGCGCCGCGTGGTCGCAAGCGCTCCACTGGTAATGGCAAGCTATGCAAGCCAAAGCGGCGGAGTAGACGCGCGCCCCTCACCCCTTCTGAGCACCCTTACCGGCTCTGACCCGGCTAGCCCGACTAGCCCGGCTACCTCGGAATCACCCTCCAGGCTGCCTGCACCTGGGCGCGATATTGGGCGCGGAACCGTGCGCGATCCTGACCCGGTGATCGTTGCACCATGGCCCGGGGAGCGCATCGCGGGCGGCAGCGAAGTCCTCAAACGTCAGGCAGCATGCGGCTTCCAAAGTTTCGCGGCCAAACGGTTGCGTGCCGTCGCGCTCGACGACGAAGCCTGGGGCCTGGACGCGGGCGAGCGCGCCACGCTGCTGCATCGCGCCCTCGAACAGCTTTGGTCCGACAAACCGGTAGCTCTGAATAAGGAAGACGAAGAAGACGAGAAAGACGAAGCAGACGAGAAAAACGAAGCACGCCTGCACACACACAGCGACCTCGTGCGCGCCATCGGCTCCGGCGCGATCGATGGCATGCTTGGGGCCGCGATCGCTCGCAGCTTTACCGGGATCATGCGCCAGGCGGAAGGCGACAACTGGCGCACGGAGTACCTGCAACTGGAGCAGCGGCGCTTGTTCACGCGCCTGCGCCGCTGGCTTGATGTGGAACGGGACCGCGCAGACTTCCGTGTGGTCGCCATTGAAAGGAAGCTGGAAGGCGTCGCGGTAGGACCCCTGCGGCTCAACCTGCGCCTTGACCGCGCCGATGAAGTCGGCAATGGCCGCACGCTGTTGCTGGACTATAAAACCGCCGGTACGGTCAACACCAAGCTGTGGAGCGGCGCACGGCCCGATGAGCCGCAACTCCCCATCTATGCCTTGTTCGGCGCGCCGTTCGGCGGTCTGGCTCACGTAGCAGGCATTGCTTTCGCGCAGATTCGGGCGGGCGACGGCAAGACCAGGCTCCACGCGCTTGCCGAAGACCCGGAAGAACTGCTGGGCCGCGAGGGGCGCAAGGAAGGCACACCGGACAAGCGCCTGCTGACACCGGAAGTACGCGATGAATGGGCTGAGGCACTGTTGGCTCTTGCCGAAGCATTCGCGCGCGGCGAAGCCCCGGTAAACCCGAAGCACGGCGCGGAAACCTGCCGCCTGTGCGGTCTGTACGGCCTGTGCCGGGTACGCTCGCAAGCCGGGGGAGTCACCGCGCTGCCGATGGAGGAAGACAGTGATGCCTGACGAGCAAGGGCTGCTGTTTGCCATGGGTAACGGGTTTGCCGCGGACAACGGATTTGCAACGGCTGAAGAACTCCCGCTGCAAAAGCCCGCTCCCTCAAGGCCCGCGCCCCCGAAGCGCACACCTGGAGACATGGACGCACGGCAAGCCGCGCTTGACACCACGCGCTCCATCCTGGTGCAGGCACCGGCGGGCGCAGGCAAAACCGATCTTCTGACACAGCGCTACCTCGCCTTGCTGGCGGAGGTCGAAGAGCCTGAGCAGATCCTGGCCATCACCTTTACACGCGCAGCCACGGCAGAAATGCGCCACCGCATTCTAAAGGCCCTGGAATCTGCCGCAGCCGCCGCCGCTGCCGCAGCAGCACCCGAAGCAGCCGAGCATGAAACCGAATCTGCCGACGCCGAAAGCGACACGCCGAGACTGGCACAAACCGCCATGCGCCACGCCCGGCTACGCGGCTGGCGCCTGCTTGAGCAGCCGCACCGGCTCGATGTGCAAACCATCGACTCACTATGCCTGCGTCTGGCCCACGGCCAGCCCCTGCTGGCACGGCTGGGCGGCGCGATGCAGCCGACAGAAGACGCCGCCGCACTCTACGCGGCAGCCGCCCGGCGCACCACGGCGCTACTGGGCGGCACCTCGCCTGGGCTGGACAAATTAGATGACGCCCTCCGCACCCTGCTGCTGCTGCGTGACAACAACCTCCCGGAAGTGGAAGCCCTGCTGGCCGGCATGCTGGCCCGCCGCGATGCCTGGCTCGGTGTTCTGCCGCTCGGCGGCGATGAAGTGGATTGGGATACCGTGCGCGGCGAGCTGGAGCAGCCCTTCGCGGACGAGCACGCCCGGGTACTGGGCAGCCTGGAGACCGCGTTTGAAGGGATGCCGGAGCTCACCGCAGAGCTGCTGGAGCTCGCGCAGTATGCGGCCTCGAACCGTGCCGACTCCGACAAAAAAGGCCTGCGTTTAGAGCTTCTACAGCACCTTGAAGAACTGCCTGAAGACCGCGAAACCTGGCTCGCCCTGGCCTCGCTGCTTCTAAAGCAGGACAACGGCTGGCGCGGTCGCTGGACCGTGGCTGAAGGCTTCCCGACAGACGCGAAAGGCAGCGAAAAAGAGCGGCTGCTCCAGTACAAGCAGCGTATAGTGGCCTGCTGCGCTGACCTGCAAACCCACCCAGGCGGAGGCGCGCAACTGCAACAAGGTTTATGCCGGCTCCGGGACCTGCCCCCCCTGGGCTACACAGACGACCAATGGCAAACGCTGCTGGCTGTCTTCCGCGTACTGCGCCGCGCCGCCGTCGAGCTGCGCCTGGTCTTCGCCGAATCGAACGCAGTTGATTTCGTCGAAATCGCGCAGGCAGCCGAGCAGGTCCTGCGCGACGAGGGTAGCGCGCGCGGCCTGCTTGAAAGCGAAGGCAAGCGCCACCTGCTCATCGACGAGTTTCAAGACACCTCCCGCGCTCAATACCGGCTCATCGCACACCTGCTGCGCGAGTGGAGCGAGGGCGACGGGCGCACGGTCTTCCTGGTCGGCGACCCTCTGCAATCCATCTACGGCTTCCGCCAGGCTGAGGTCGCGCTCTTCCATGAAACCCGCGCGCACGGCCTGCCTTGCGCTAACGACGTTGACCCGGACCGCCGCCACGCCTGCCACCCTCTGCAGCTGCGGCATAACTTCCGCTCGCATCGCGGCCTGGTTGACGAGCTGAACACGCGCTTTGCCGCCATGTTTGCAGGCAGCAGCCAGGACACCTTCGTCCCCGCCGCCGCCTGGCCGCAAGCCGACGCGCAGCACCCCTACTCCCTGCACCCCTTCTTTATCGACGCAGACGCAGAAGACGACGCAGCCCAAGCCCGTCTGCGCGAAGCAAAAGAAGTCGTGCAGGTGCTGCAAGGGGAGCAGCCGCGCATCGCCGCAGCCGAGGCGCGCGGCGACGACGAGTACCGCGTGGCCGTGCTCGTCCGCTCGCGCTCACACCTCGGCGCAATCCTGCCCGCACTGCGCGCAGCCGGTATCCCCTACCGCGCAGTCGATCTGGAGCCGCTGGCCAACCAGCCTGAAGTGCATGATCTGTGGCAGCTGCTGCGCGCCCTGCTGCATGCCGATGAGCGCAACAGCTGGTTCACCGTGCTGCGCGCACCCTGGTGCGGCCTGCTGCTCCGCGACCTGCACATACTGGCCGGTGACGACGATCCCGCGCTGCTTGCACGCCCCCTGCCCGAGCTTGCCCGCACGCGGCTGCACCTGCTCTCTCCTGATGGGCAGGCGCGGCTTTCGCGGACTCTCACGGTTCTCGACGAGGCGCTGCGCACCCGCTACAACGATAGCAATGTGCTGTCGCTATCCCGCTGGCTTGAGCGTACCTGGACCGCCCTGGGCGGCCCCGCCTGCGTGGACCGGACCGCGCAGGAAAATACAGCGGCCTTCTTCCGCCTGCTCGATGACGTTGCCCCGGACGGTACCGACATCTTTCGCGGTGACTTCGCGCAGCGGTTGGAGCGCCTGTGCGCCGCCCCCGACACCCGCGTAAGCGAGCGCTTCGGCGTGCAGCTGATGACGGTGCACAAGGCCAAGGGACTGGGCTTTGAAGTAGTCCTGCTGCCCGGGCTTGAGCGCAAAACCGGCCGCGACCGCGCCGAGCTTCTGGCCCTTCTGCAACGCCCCCGGCTGCATGAAACTTCAGGAATCGGCGGCACCCTCGAAGATGAAATCCTGCTGGCCCCCGTCAGCAGCAAGGATGATGCTGACGCCGACACGGATAGCAACGCCGCCTACGACTGGGTAAAGCGGCAGCGCAGTACGCGCGAACGCGACGAGCGCAAGCGGCTGTTCTATGTAGCCTGCACCCGCGCACGAACGCGCCTGCACCTGTTCGCAACCGTGGCGGTTACAGACGGAAAACTCCGAGCACCGGCGGAAGGCTCTCTACTGGCAGCCGCCTGGCCCGCCCTTGGCCCCGAACTTGAAAGCTGCCTGCAAACAGGAGTGGGCCCAGACGGGCTGACTTTGGCAGCCGCAGCCGATTCCCCCAACGCAAACCCGGAAACAATGGAAGTAACGCAAACCATAGAAACCATGCAAACCGAGCAAGCCATGCAAACCATACAAACCATGCAAACCATACAAACCATGCAAACCATACAAACCATACAAACCGCGCAAACCATAGAAACCATGCAAACCGTGCAAACGGTAGAAACCGAGCAAACCATAGAGCGCCTGCCCACCGGCTGGCTGCCACCCCCCTGCGCGCCCGACGTCACATTTCACATGGAGCAACCCGCCCCCGCCGCGCCGCTCTTCACCCGCAGCGAAGGCTCACTCGCAGCCCGTGCGCGCGGCACCGCCATGCACACCATGCTGGAGCAGCTGGCAATCCTTCACACCCGTCCCTCCAACCCGGACACCTGGCGCATCAGCCTCGAACGTACAGCAGCCCGCACCCTCCGCGAGGCCGGCCTCACCGCCGCGCAAGTCTCTGCCGCAACACCCGGCATGGTAGAACAGGCGCTCGCCGTCAACGCCGATGCCACAGGACAATGGCTGCTGCAACCCCACTCTGAAGCACAAACCGAACGCGCATGGCACTGGGATGATGCAGGCACCCTGCGCAGCCTGCGAGTAGACCGCAGCTTTCTTGCAGGCGAGCAGCCCCGCACAGAAGGCGAAAATCATCTATGGATCATCGACTACAAAACCGGCTCCCACGCAGAATCATTCCAGGACGACACCCAGCGCGAACATTGGCTTGCCTCCCAGCAAGCGCAATGGCAGCCCCAGCTTGAAGCCTACGGCAACGCCCTGCTCGCCGCCCTGCCTGAGCCGAAACTCCTACGCTACGGCCTGTTCTTCCCGGAACTGCTGCTCCTGCGCTGGTGGTCGCCGGTTCTATGAACTGAAGCCAAAACAGGATCGCTACCATCCTAAGCAAACCCCTCAAAAAAGGTCATCCTGAGCAATCCCTCAAAGGGCCATCCTGAGCAAATCCCTCAAAGGGCCATCCTGAGCAAATCCCTCAAAGGGCCATCCTGAGCAAACCCCTCAAAAAAGGTCATCCTGAACAAATTTTTCAAAAAGGGCCACCCTAAACAAGTCCCCCAAAAAGGGGTCATCCTGAGCGTAGCGAAGGATCTGCTTTTGCCCTGTCCCCATAAAACCCTGCCGAAGACCTCGCCCCACCCGTGAGCATATGTAAAAACCGCCCCTAGCTGGTGATAGGCCCATCTTCCGCTTCCGTCGCAAATCCATCCATCGACGACGACGCCGCAGCCGACGGCACATAGTGCCGCACATCCGCCCCGCGAATCCAGAAGATAACGTCCTCGGCAACATTCGTCGCATGGTCAGCCACCCGCTCCAGCGATCGCGCAATCACCAGCGCATTCAGCGCCTGCGCCGTGTAGTGCGGCTGCTGCCGCATCACGTTCAACAGCGCAAAGTAGGCACTGTCATTCAACTTGTCCACAGCATCATCAAGCGCCAGCACCTTCTGCGCCCCATCCGCGTCGCCCTCGATAAACGCCTGGAGCGCACGTCGCATCATGCCGATGGCAAGCTCGGCCATGTGCGGAATATCAACCGGTAAATCAACCTCCGAAAAGCCATGCATCTCACGCACACGCTCCACGATATTCACAGCGGCGTCTCCCACACGCTCCACATCCGCATTGATCTTGATCACCGCCAAAATAAAACGAAGATCGATAGCCATCGGTTGCTGCATGGCCAGCAGGTCCAGCGCACGCTGGTCGATCTCGCGCTCGTAGTGATCAATCGCAACTTCCGCCTGTTCGACCAGCTCGCACAGCGCAAGGTCGCGCGTCCGGAACGCCTCAACGGCGCGCTCAATGGACTGCTCGGCCATGCCGGCCATGATCAGGATTTTCTCCTTGAGCTCGCCGAGACTTTGATGGAAGCGAACGCGCATATCAGCCGAACCTGCCGGTAATGTAGTCCTCGGTACGCTTGTCGCGCGGATTGGTAAAAATCTTGTGCGTCGCGTCGATCTCGACCAGCTTGCCCGATAAAAAGAAGCCGGTACGCTCTGCCACGCGCGCCGCCTGCTGCATGTTGTGCGTCACGATCACAATGGTGTACTGCGACTTCAGCTCAAAAATCAAGTCCTCAATCTTCGCCGTTGAAACCGGGTCAAGCGCCGACGCGGGTTCATCCATCAGCAGTACCTCCGGGTCCACGGCCAGCGCCCGCGCTATGCATAGCCGCTGCTGCTGCCCGCCGGAAAGACTCGCGCCCGACTTCCTGCGCAGGTCATCCTTCACCTCGTCCCACAACGCCGCATGCTTCAGCGAGCGCTCCACAACTTCATCCAGAATATGCCGGTTGCGAAATCCGTTCAGCTTGAGCCCGGACGCCACGTTGTCATAAATCGACATGGTAGGAAACGGGTTGGCACGCTGAAACACCATGCCTACCCGGCGGCGAATCTCAACCGGTGAAGCATCCCTGTAAATATCGACATCGCCTATACTCACCTTGCCTTCGACCCGGCCCCCTGCATTGGTCTCGTGCATCCGGTTTAGGCAGCGCACAAACGTAGACTTGCCGCAGCCTGAAGGCCCGATCAGCGCCGTAGCCTGGCTCGCAGGTACGCTCAGGTTGATTTTGAACAGGGTCTGGTGCGTTCCGTACCACGCATCCAGCTCGGTAACCTCAATGCCGACCGCCACTTAACTTGCCCCTTTCAAAATGCCGCGCGAAGTAACAAAACGCACCAGCGCAACCGCAACCACGATCAGCAGGATCAATACCAGCGAGCCCGCCCATGCCAGCCGGTGCCAGTCATCGTAGGGCGAGATCGCATATGTGTAAATCTGTAACGGAAGCGCAGCAATCGGCTGGTTCAGGTTTGAGCTCCAAAAGTTGTTGCCGAATGCGGTAAACAGCAGCGGCGCAGTCTCCCCGGCTACCCGTGCAAACGCGAGCATACACCCGGTAATGACGCCGGGGGAAGCCGTTTTCAGCGTGATCGACAACACCGAACGCCAATTTGGAACACCCAGCCCCAGCGCCGCTTCGCGCACCGAATTGGGAACCAGCAGCAACATTTCTTCAGTAGTGCGCGTCACGGTCGGGATCATCATGATACCCAGCGCAACCCCGCCTGAGAGTGCGGAAAAATGCTTCTGCGGCAGCACAATCAGCGAGTACACCGCAATGCCCATCACAATCGACGGCACCCCGTTCAACACATCTGCCGTAAACCGAACCAGCCCGGCGAAACGGCTGCCGCGCCCGAACTCCGCTAAAAAGATCCCGCTGGCAATGCCTACCGGGATGCCGAGTACGCTGCCGATAGCCAGGATGTAGGCTGAGCCCGCGATAGCATTCGCCATGCCGCCGCCAAGCTCACCCACCGGCTTGGGAATTTGTGTGAAAAACGCCCAGTTCAGCGAGCTGGCACCCTTATAAAGCAGGTACCCGAAAATAGCCACCAGCGGGGCCACCACCAGGATCGTGCTGAGCACGGCGATACCGGTAGCCAGGTGGTTGGCAAGGTCACGCCCAACGCGGTTGCCCCGGCTGATTTCAAGGCGCTTTTGCATAACCTGCTCCATGGCTACACCACCCGCGCCGGTGCGCCGCGGGTCACGGCCCATACCAGCCCGCGCGCCAGTGCGTTCACCACGATGGTGACCAGGAACAGTGCCAGGCCGATCTCGATCAGCGCACTCAGGTACATGTCATCCGAGGCTTCACTGAACTCATTTGCAATCACCGAAGCCATGCTGTATCCCGGTGCAAACAGCGACCGCGTAATCTCCGGCCTATTGCCGATCACCATGGTGACCGCCATGGTCTCCCCCAGCGCACGGCCCAGGCCCAGGATGATGGCACCCACAATGCCGATACGCGCATTGCGCAGTACACCCACGCGAATCATCTCCCACCGCGTCGCGCCCAACGCCAGCACCGCTTCGCGCTGCGTATAGGGAACAGCCGTCATGATCTCGCGCGTGAGCGACGAAATAATCGGCAAAATCATGATGGCCAAAATCACCCCTGCGGCCAGCATGCCGATACCGTAATTAGGGCCGGTAAACAGCGTTGTCCAGCCCAGAGCTTTCGCCAGTGTCGGATTCACATGCTCGCGCAGCAGCGGCACCAGCACAAATACTGCCCACAATCCGTACACAACGCTCGGGATGGCAGCCAGCAGCTCTGTGAGAAACGCGAGCGGCGACCGCAGCCAACGCGGACACATTTCCGTGAGGAATACAGCGAGCCCCACTGCCAGCGGAATGGCGATTACAAGCGCGATGGCAGACGACACCAGCGTCCCATAGACAAACGGCCACGCACCGTAATTGCCGCTGACCGGGTCCCAGCCGGAACGGAAAAAGAAGTGCCATCCAAACTTGTGCAGCGAGGGCTGCGAGCGCAGCACCAGCTCTGTGGCAATCAGCGCCACGATAGCAAAAATACTGAGCGCGCAGACGATAACCACCAGGCGAAACGCCTTGTCGGCCAACGCAGAGCTGCCGCGGCTGCTTAGAAACCGACGGACCGCGGATGGACCGACCGGTGCTGCAACGGGATGAGCTGTAGCAGCTCGGGGCAACGAATCGGAAAAGCCGGGGATGCGAACTTGTTTTGTTTTACTATCCACCAGCTTCTACCTGCCTGCCCCGATTGCACGTTCGTTGATCACACACATCGTACTCGCCGTCAAAATCGAACCCATCCTAAAACAGCTCACGGAACAGTTCATGAACCAGCTCATTTCAGCTGTGCAATGGTCGCACGTACCTTGGCTGCTACAGGAGCCGGTAGCGGGGCATAGTACAGCGAAGCCGCCTCACCCTCGCCATGATCCAGCATCCAGCCCAGAAAATCCTTCAGCACCTTGGCCTTGGCGGCATCCTGGGACTGCGTGGGAATCAGCAGCCATGTAAAGCTTGAAATCGGGTACACATCCGGCCCCGGCTCATTGGTGATCGACACACGGTAGTCCGCAGGCATCTGCTTGGCCGCAGCCGCCGCGTTCGCCACACCTTCAATACTGGCCTTGATCCACTGGCCGGAAGCACTCTTGACCTGCCCGTATGGAATCTTGTTTTGCAGAGCATAGATCAGCTCCACGTAGCCGATAGAGCCCGGCAGCTGCCGCACCAGTCCGGCAACGGCCTCATTGCCCTTGCCGCCCAAACCCTTGGGCCAGGAAATCGAAGTATTGGTGCCGACATTCGACTTCCACTCCGGGCTGATCTTCGAAAGATAGTCGGTAAAGATGTACGTGGTACCGCTGCCGTCCGACCGGTGCGTGACTACGATGTCGGTATCCGGCAGCTTGACGCCGGGGTTGTCCTTGGCAATGTACGGGTCATTCCACTTGGTGATTTTTCCCAGGTAAATGCCTGCCAGCGCATCCTGGCCGAACTTCAGCTCCCCCGACACACCGGGCAGGTTATAGATAGGCACCACCGCGCCCAGCACGGTCGGGATATGCTGCACCTTGATCTTGGAACTGCCGATCTGCTCGTCCGACATGGGGCCGTCCGTCGCCCCGAAATCAACCGTGCCCGCGGTCACCTGGCGAATCCCCGCGCCGGAGCCGACCGCCTGGTAGTTGATCTCCACACCCTGGTGCTGCGCGCTGTACTCGGAGAACCACTTGGAGTAAATCGGGTTCGGGAAAGTCGCACCGGCCCCATTCAGTTTCTGCCCAAAGCCAGTTGAAGCCGTAAGAAACGCTGTGGCGCAAAGCAGAACTGCCGCCGGAAGTGATGTCTGTCTCAAGGAATCTCTCTTTCTTCTCTCCTGCATTGTGAAGGCTCACTGTTACAGTCGCTTAACATTGCTAGAAAAAAGCACAAATATGACCCGATTCGGTACAGCACTGCGCAAATTAGACAAAACCGGCTACCCGCACCTGGCTCCTGAGATGCACCATCCTCCTCCATCCATCACTCACTATGCCGGTACCTTCTCCTTGCGCGGCCTGCCGCCCTTGGCCCCGTTGACCCGCGCAGCGGCCTGTTTTGCCTCAGACTTCGAAGCCCCACCCCTGCGCCGCAGCTCTTCCATCCATAGTTGATTGCCATACAAGCCTTCAAGCAACCCGCCGATGCGATAGGCTACGCCAAGCCCGGGCCACTCCATACCGAAGCCTTCACCGTGCATACCCCACTGGTCCAGCTGTTCCGGTGTGGCATGGGATAGACCTTGGATGTCCTCCACCGGAATCACAACCCTGCGACCATTTACAAGACGAATGATCATCAGGCGTTTCTCATGGTCAAAATCCACGAAATCGGCACGAGGCTCATTGTCATCCTCGGGCTCGTTGCCGTACTTGGCATACCAGGCATCAATTTGCGCGTCGAAATCAGCCTCAGTCTGCTTCGGCATGTGTGTCCCCCAGAGTGCTTTCAGTAGCCGCCAAAAAAGTTGGCACCCGTTAAAGTTGGCACCCGTTAAAGTTGGCACCCGTTAAAAAGGGGTCATCCTGAGCGCAGCGAAGGATCTGCTTTACTCCCAATCAGCAGAAAATCAGGCCTTCGCCTCTTCGCTCCTCACAATAACCCGCCTCCGAGCGTGAACCCGCAATAAGCACCTCCGTACCCACCCTCTCAATCCGCTCCAACCTGATGAGCCACCTGGCCCGCCTCTCTGTCATGCACAAGCAAAGGCGCAGCCTTCTGCAAAGTAAACAAAAACGTTGACCCGGAACCAAGCTCGCTTTCCACCCGGATCGTCCC
>CAXSFX010000058.1:0-20006 GCA_964236655.1 uncultured Acidobacteriaceae bacterium
CACACACGATCCAGCGGCACAGGCAGCGCGACATCACAAAACAAGGCCATCTCTGGCGAGGGTACCAGTTCGCCTCATAGCCTTTCCCACACAAACAACAAGGGCAAGTCCCGGAGGACCTGCCCTTGTACACATCAGACTAGCCGAGTTACTGGTTACCCAGCTCGCTGAAGATCGCTCCCATGTTCAGCGACCCCCACCCGGTTACCTGGTCATAGCCCTGTGTTACCGCGAGCGCCGAGTCCGTACCGAAGGTCAAATCATAGTAGCTGCCGCTGGTTCCGTGGTACAGCGCACCCAGGTAGGTGTTGCTGTTTTCCGGTGCCCCCAGCGCGTCTGCGGAGTAATTGGTGAGGCCCTTGCTGTCGAGCACCGCACCCTGCACGTTGAATTGCGGCGTCGGGGGCACGATATCAGTAATAGCCGGCGTGTTGGCATACTGGGCTACCAGCGGAGCCGCCTGGCCCAGCGCGAAGCCGAATCGCTGCTGAAGCAGGGCCCATTCCGCTGAGAACACAGGTGACGCCAGGCTTGTCCCACCGATCACGCCGTAACCCTGCCCCGTTGTGCCGGTGAAGATGATTTCCACACCGGTGTAAGGATCGGCAATTGCCGATACATCCGGCAGTACGCGGCCGCTCTGATGGAGCGATGCCTGGTAGCTGGGCAGCTTAAATGCCTGGCTGACGCCACCGCCTGCGCCGAACAGGAAACCTAGTGCAACTGGTGGATCGCTGACCGCCGTAGGTGTGCTGAGCCGGGTGATGTTGGTGCCCCAACCGATCTGCACGGTGGAGCCGTCAGCCGGCGAAAATGCAACGCTGGTGCCGCCCACTGCTGTGGCATAGGGCGAGCTGGCCGGCAGACTCACATCCGTCACGCCTTCCGCCGCGAACAGGTCGCCGCTGTCGCCGCTTGAGAAGTTGACCGAAACACCTTCAAAAGCCCCCAGTTCACAAATCTCATCCCACGAGGTGATGCTCTGCACATCGGAGAAGTACTCCGACTGGCCGTAACTGTTGGAGATGATGTTGGCAAGGTGGTTCTCAATCACGTAGAGAACTGCTCCCTGCAAATCACTGTCGCTGTTGGTGGCTGCCACTACCAGCGCGATGTTGGCGTCCGGCGCAATGGCGTGGGTCCACTCGACGTCAAGCGTGGTTTCCTCGGCAAAGCCCGCATCTGTCTTGGTTAGCGGTGTTGGATTATACGTCTGGAAGTTTGCGGCTGTGGCGGGCGGCAGGTGGTAAATACTATTGAAAGCTGCCAGGTCGGCCTGAATGGTCGGCGAACCATACGCATCGACAATGGCAACTGTTTGGCCTTTGCCTGTATAGCCTTGGCCGTAAATCGAGTTCAACCCGTAAAGCCGGTATACATCCTGGGGCGAGTAGCCGCAGGTAGGCCGAGTGCCGAGTGTGGTGTTCTTGGGGTTTGCGCCGTAGATGAGGCCCTGATAGCTGGCCGCGGGCAAGCCTCCATTGGTGGTGATCGTCACCGTGTTCGGTGCATACAGGCACTGCGACGAAACAAACGCGCCATCCGGTGCGGCTGAAGCCTTCAGCGGCGTGTAGCCGGACGACTTGCCGGTATCGGGATTTACAGGGTGCACGTTATAAGGGTGCATCACTGAGCCCGAGATACCGCTCACCGCCCGCACCAGCCCTGCCGCGCCGTTGCCGAGCGCGGGTGTAGCGGTCACTGCGCTCACCGTTTCGCCGCTCTTCATGCGGTATTGGCTCACCGTGGTGTTGAAAGCTGCTTCAAAGTCGGAGGTCAAGCCCTTGATCTGGATGGATAGGTTATTTGGGTCTGTGCTGACCACGGCCAGCTTGTGGGCGGCAAGCTCCTTCTTCACGCTCGCCATCTCCGCCTCGGTAGGCGCAAACTGCTTCAGGGCTGAGGCATCGGCAAACTTTTGATAGGTAGGGGAGCCGGGTGTATACATCGCCTTAACGGCCGCATCGAGCGCCGCCTTGTTGTGCAGCTGAAGCCAGACTGTACCGCTGATAGGGGCGGTGGGCTGCTGCTGACCGAGGTTTGCGGCGGTGCGCTGCAGGGCAGGCGCAACCTGCCCGAAGGCTAGAGGCGCAACAAAGGTGGACAACAGGGCAGCAAGAGCTGCGGGGCGAATCCCGGAACGGGCGGACGAAACGAACATGCGGGCGAACTCCTGAATGAACTGACAGCGATAGGTTGGGGGAGAACGTGCTGAGGGACAGCTATGGCAGGTTGCAGAAGAGTCAGGGGTACAAAACGAGCGCAATAGGTGCAGGACGTACGCAGCGCGGCATCCTGTTCTTTGTGGCATGAGATATAGCACAAAGCGGTAACCATGCATAGCACTTTATAAATACGGTTGCGTAATGCTACCGATGCTCGTTGCGCAAGATGCAAATGCCATGTCCAAGACTGCGGACTGACAAGCGGGAGAAGGTCTAGACCGCTATGTGCGCGTTAAGACAGGGAGATAGGCTAAGTAACACACGAAGCCTGCCTGCAATGTTGAAAGCTCCCAAAGCAATCGAGTGAGACTCGCCTGCACTCCCCCATCTGCTGATTCCACGTACTCGATGTCGTGACTGAAGCCTGTACATTCAGGCGAAATAAAGGTGCGTTTCTATCCCGCCCGGTAGCCGTATGTAACTTTGAAGTTATTGCGCTTAAATGGTGGAGGTTCCATGACGTTTCAAGCCTGCTGCTTCCAGTTGCTCCCCAGTGATACCTGTCAGGGGAATACCTGTTCCGGACGGTTGCGATAGGTCGGGGACTTGGTCACGAGTAAGAATGCCGCCATCCAGCATCGCGTTGTTAGCTTCATCTGCCGAGTCAAAGGCGTACTCGTAAAGCTCGGAAGAATTATGGGGATTGCCGACGCGCACGCGCGTCGAAGCGCCCTGGGTAAACATGCTGAGAGTCAAATCCGCAAGCTCGGTTTTAAGCATCGGCTCATCGACTCGATCTTCCAAAGCCAAATCTCCTGTTGAAGAGTCTCTAGGCACGGTAAGACCGGCAGCCAGGTGATCTGTTTCTTCAATGTGCGCGGCTCCGGAACGGATTGCAGGATCGGTAGGATCGGCTGGGATTGTCATACCCGGTTAGAGGCAGAAGTGTATCGGGAAGTTGTGATCGCTCGGAAGCCTTTCCCTGCCTGCTACAGACTGGAACCGGCGTATGCTCCGAGTATGGCAATTGAAATGGCAGCATACCTACCCGCGGCGCACCAGATCCATCAAACAGCCGATACCGAGCGCGAACTGGAAAAACTTCTTATCCAGGGTTTTTCACACGAAGCTGTTGACGGTCTAAGCACGCTGGGCTTGCAGGATCCCGAGATCGCGCTGTATGTCGCAGCTCCAAAAGCTGATGTACTAAGCTCTGAAGACAGCAAAGGTGCTTTGCGCGCGGCGTATGTTGTTCTTCGTGCGACTGGGGTGTTCGGGAGCCGAGAGAAGGCTTATATCTGGCTTCGCGAAAGTAACGAACGCCTGGACAAGCGTTCTCCGCTGCAAGTAGCCCACTCAGAGGCAGGCGTAGGACACATTGAACGTTTGCTGGTCCATGTGGAAGAGGGCGAAGGCGTCTAGCAATCACGTAGTGCCGAGTTCAGAATCAAATGTCGTAGCATTCCCAAACTTCTGCTAAATCAAGCCGAAAGCCTGCCACCGGCCCTGAACCATCCACAAAGCTGCCCTTGGCAGGTATAAAGCCTTCACTCCCGCTGCTATATACAAGAACTTGCCGCTTCTTCGGCACTACAAGCCAGCCGACTTGTACACCGTTTCCAATCCACTGCTCCATCTTTTTCTTGGCAACGGTAAACCGGTCCGTTTCTGAAAGCAGCTCGATCACAAAGTCGGGACAGACGTGGGGAAAACCTTTGCGGTCTTCCCTGGTGAGCAGCGCGAGCTTTTCAGCGGTAAGATAAGCCGCATCCGGGCTTAACATCGAGCCGTCCGGAAGGTGAAAACCCGCATTCGAGTCATACACCCGTCCGCGTTTATGAGTCTTCCACCAGGATCGAAGCTGAGTTGTAATTTCCGAGTTGCCGCTACTGCTGTCGCCTCCTGCCGGAGCGTTCATGTGGATCACTCCCTCTTTAGTTCGCTCAATACGGGAGATATCGTTCAAGGCGCAAAATTCGAACAGCTCTGCATCGGTCATCGGCGGATTGAGGACCAGGCTGCGCGGAGACCAGGCCGCGCCAATGCAGAGAAAGGTGTGCATAGCGAAATTGTAGAGCATCATTCCTAGTCGGATAGCTTCAGAATGCCGCCCCGGCAAGCTCTCGCATGGCGATCTGCAGGTCGGCCCAGGCTTCCTTTTTCTGGCGTGGATCACGAAGCAGGTAAGCCGGATGATAGGTCACAATCAGCTTGGCCCCGTATGCAGGATGGATGCGCCCGCGCAGCTCGCCCAGTGGCGATTTGCCGCCCAGCAGGTACGTGGCCGCGGTTGAGCCGAGAGCCACAATGACCTCCGGCCGCACTACCCCAATCTGCTGTAGCAGAAAGGGTGTGCAGGTATTGGCTTCAACCGGCTCCGGCGTTCGGTTTTTAGGCGGGCGGCACTTGACGATGTTGGCGATATAGACCGACTCACGCTTGAGCCCCATGGCCTGGATCATATTGTTCAACAACTGCCCGGCTTTGCCGATGAAGGGAATGCCTTGCGCGTCCTCATCGGCTCCCGGACCCTCGCCGACAAACAGTAGTCGTGCATTCGGGTCGCCATCGCCGAAGACGATGGTATGGCGGCCTTCAAACGCAAGCGGGCATCGAGTACAGTCGCCGATTTCGGTGCGGATGGCGGTGAGCGCAGCGGCCCGTGCTTCGGCGGGCAGGCTCAAACCGGGAAGCTGCTGAGGAGGAACAGGCAAAACTTTTTTGCGGGCAGCGATCGGGAGGTCCTCTGAAGAGTCAGGGAAGAGGCTGCTGACTGTTGGATTTTGTGTGCTTGCAGAAGGTTCCAGGTCGGCTGGAACCGTTAGAACTTCTACCGGTAGCTGGGTAACAGGTTGATCTTCCACCGCAACAGTCGGCTCACGGCGGTACAGATCATAAACTCCCATATCCCGCAAAAAGCCGAGGCGCGCGCGAAGTGCCGCAGCTGCTTCCGGTGGAATGGTGCGTGACACGCTAACTCCTGTGCGGGACGAGGATACCGCCCTCCGCCATCAGCGTCTGCGGTCTGCGAAGCCCTAGAGCCTCGCTCAGAATGCGGTCGGCAAGCATGCGCTTGGGCATCTCCGGCAAATCGATAGCCGTACTCGGCGTCAGGAAAGTAACCGCGTTATTGTCGGAGTCAAAGCCGATGCCTTCGCGCGAAACATCGTTCAGTACGATCGCGTCAGCACCCTTCCGCATCAGCTTGGCACGCCCGCTTGCCAGGGCATCTTCAGTTTCAGCGGCAAAGCCGATAACCAGCATACCGGGCCGACGATGCAGCACAATCTCCCGCAGAATATCTTCTGTCGGCTCCAGCTCCAGCGTCAGGGGGCCGGAGCGGCGCAGCTTTTGCCCCGCAACCACACGCGGACGGTAATCTGCCACCGCTGCCGCCATTACTATTACCGTTGCATCCTCAAGCTGCGCGAAGATAGCGGAGCGCATTTGCTCCGCTGTAGTAACAGGGATCAGCTCGCAACCGACAGGCGCTCGCAAAGCGGTGGGCGCGCTGATGAGGATGACACGCGCGCCGCGACGCACCGCCGCCTCTGCCAGCGCGTAGCCCATCTTGCCGCTTGAGCGATTGCCGAGAAACCGGACCGGATCAACAGCTTCGCGCGTTCCCCCGGCTGTAATCAGCACTGTTTCCCCAGTCAAATCTTCACTATGCTGCAGCACGCTCAGAACTGCTTCCACAATCACGCCGGTTTCAGCCAGCCGACCTGGACCCTGCATGCCGCAGGCCAGCGCACCGCTTTCAGGCGTCACAATCGTCGCACCGCGTTCACGCAAAAGCGCCACGTTGGCTTGCGTCGCCGGGTGCTGCCACATATGCACGTTCATGGCCGGGGCCAGTACTACTGGGGCCGGCGTGGCCAGGTACAGGCTGCCTAGAAAGTCGTCTGCGCGGCCTCCCGCCAGGCGGGCCAGGCTATCAGCCGAGGCAGGCGCGACCACCAGCGCATCGGTCGCCTGCGCAAGATCAATATGCTCCATCGCAGGGCTACGGCCGGCAGCTTCGTCAGCGGCCTGGTCGCTCCACAAACTTGTAATGACACGATGGCCGGAAAGTGCGGCAAATGTCAGCGGCTGCACAAAACGCTGTGCGCCCTCAGTCATCACCACCTGAACGTCAAGTGCCTTGGCTTGCAAGGCTCGTACCAGTTCCGCAGCCTTATAGGCGGCGATACCGCCGGTGACTCCAAGAGTAACCTTCATGCCTTCTCCCCCGTTATCGCTCCGCGCCGGTACACCTGATTGTAGCTGCGCTGCCGCTGATACAGCGATGTGGAGAACAGGGTCTCAAAGCAAAGCTTTAAGCGAATCGCGGGATTTCAGGCGCGTCGAAGCCCGGTTTGATCACCGGGGTCTCATGGCGCACATGCTGTACCACGCCGGCCATAATTTCGTGCTGCGCGATTTTAGAAGCCTTGGAAGATGCAGTCGGTACCAACGGTGCAGACCCGTTTTGCAGCTGGCGCGCGCGCCGTGCCGCGACGATGACATACCGGAAATTGCTGTCAAACTCGTGCTCAAGTTTCATGCACTACCTCCTGGCGCTGCCTTGCTCCTGACTTTGCACAACACTCTATGTTTCCAGGCCAAAGGCGCCCAGCACCGGTGCCAATCGCGTCCGAATGCCATCCTGACGGCAGCCTTGCGCCAAAGTTTCCAGATACTGCATCTCCGACGGAGACCCAGCCAATAAATCGCTTCGCCGGAACCGTTCTACGGCAACAATAGCTGAAAGCTCCCCTACAGCGATATCCAAAACATCATTCAGCAGCACATAGCCGTACCTGGAGTAGTTTCCGATTTCCGCACGTGCCTTCCGGAGACGGCGTTCGATGACTTCCGCATCCAGATTCCCCTCGGCACGGCTGCGGTTGCGCAGTCGCGCTTCCAGAATCTCCGGCGTGGGCGGCAGCACAAAGATGCTCACCGCCTCCGGCATGTTCCCCCGCACCTGCTCCGCGCCCTGCACATCAATGTCGAGCAGCAGATCTTTCCCATTGGCTGTGGCATCCCCCAGCGATTGCCGGGCCGTTCCATAGTAGTTTCCGAATACATCGGCATATTCAAGAAAGGCATTAGCCTCAATCATCGCTTCAAACGCAGCGACAGAAATAAAGTGGTATTCGCGCCCATCCTCCTCAGAGCCGCGTGCGGCGCGCGTCGTGTAAGAGACTGAGAACTCCAGATCTCCTACCAGTGAGCGTATCTGAGCCACCAACGTGGATTTGCCTGAACCCGACGGTGCCGAAATGATGAATAAAATCCCTGCCACTTGCCCCCTTTATCTGTTACTTGCGAAATACTCTTGCCTTGCTATCTACTCCAGGTTTTGCACCTGCTCGCGCAATTTCTCGATTTCCGCTTTCATCGCCAGCCCGCATTCTGTAATGCGCGCGCTGCCGCCGGTCATCCCGGCTGTCTTTGAAAGCAGCGTATTGGCTTCGCGGTTCATCTCTTGTAGCAGAAAGTCGAGCTTTTTGCCTGCCTCACCGCCCCCATCGAGCAGCGCCGCAAAGTGGGCAATGTGCGTGTGCATACGCGCAACCTCTTCCTCCACATCGCCCCGTTCGGCTAGAAGCGCGGCTTCAGCCAGCACACGATCGCGGTCAAAGGTTTTGCCGATCAGCGTATCGAGCCGCTCCGCAATACGGTTGAAGTGCGCCTGCTGCACGCCCGCCCGTAGTGCTCCTACTTCATTGACCAGCAGCCGCAGCCTTCCCAGCCCTTCATGCAGCACGGCTGCCAGGGAGGCACCTTCGCGGTTGCGCATAACCTTGAGCGCGGCAATCGCTTCGGCCAGCAGCGGAGGAACTTCCCGCGCAAGCACAGCTTCCCAAACACTTTCCTGGCTCTCCTGCTCCTCGGCTTCCCCACTCTCGCGCGTATCCTGACCGACCAGAAGCATGCCGGGCAGGCGCGCGGCCATGTTCAGGTCCAGCTCTGAAGACACGCCAAGTTCTGTAGCAGCAGCCTGAAAGTTTGCGGCATAGGTGCGCAACGCAGCCATGTCAAAGCATGTTGCAACCGCGCGCCGCTCCGTTCCAGCAGCGGCGCGCGGTGCCCTATCCAGCGTGAGGGTGCACTCCACATGGCCCCGCGCCAATGCCTGTTTCAGATCCGCGCGGATTGTGCTTTCAAGCTGCTCGGCACCTGTGGGCAGCCGCAGTTGCAGGTCAAGAAAGCGATGGTTGATGCTTTTAAGCGTCAGCGTCAACCCCGGCGCGTCAGCTGACCGCCCGGAGACGCGCGCGTAACCCGTCATCGATGCGATAGAAGGTGTAGACGGAGTGGATGGCACAACCTGCCCTTCGGGAGCGTTCACGCGCTCGCCTCCTGTTCCACCATGTCGGTGAACTGTAAGTCGTACAGCCTGCGGTAGGTCAACGAGCGAAGCAGCAGCTCTTCATGGGTACCGATCGCGGTCAGTTTGCCCCGCTCCATCACCCCGATGCGCGTGGCCCGCCGTACTGTTGAAAGCCGGTGCGCGATCACTACGACCGTTCGTCCGGCCATCAGATTGCCCAGCGCGGGCTGCACCAGCGACTCGCTTTCCACATCAAGCGACGAAGTAGCCTCATCAAGGATCAAGATCGGCGCGTTTTTCAGCAGCGCCCTCGCAATGGCAATCCGCTGCCGCTCGCCGCCTGAAAGCCGAAAACCCTTTTCGCCGATGGGTGTGTCGTACCCGTCAGGCAGCCCTGTGATGAAGTCATGTGCCAGCGCGGCGCGGGCTGCCGCCTCTACCCGCCCCTGCGACACGCCCGGTAGCCCATACGCGATGTTGTTGCGAATCGTATCGTTGAACAGAATTGTCTCCTGCGTTACAGTCCCGATAAGCTCGCGCAGCGACTGCATGGAAACATCGCGCAGGTCATGACCATCAATCTGGATGCGTCCGGAACTCACGTCGAAAAAACGCGGAATCAGGTTAGCCAGCGTTGATTTGCCCGCGCCGCTCGGACCCACCAGCGCGACAACTTCGCCCTCGTAAATCGTCAGGTTGATGCCGGAGAGCACCTGTTCCCCCTCACCCGGCGAGTAGCTGAACCCTGCATCTTCAATGCGAATAGCCTCACTGAAGGTTTTAAGCACAAGCGCGCCCGGCTTCTCAATCAATGTTTCCCGGTCGTCCATGAAGCGAAAAATCTCGCTCGATGCACCCAGCGCCTGCTGGAAATTGTTGTAGTACAGCGCGAACTTGCGGACCGGGTCATACAGCTTGAACAATGCAACCAGGAAGGCGAAAAACTGCCCCTCCGTCATGTGCATGCTGTGAATTTGGCCGCGACCCACCAGGAGCAGCAGCGCAATCGCAATGGCACCGATCGCATCCATCACAGGCGAGGAAGCCGCCTGTGCCCGCACCGAGCGCAGGTTGGCGCGGAACAGTCGGTGCGCCGCACCACGGAAACGCGCCAGCTCCCATGCCTCCATGTTGAAGGCCTTGACGATGCGGTTGCCGGTGATGGTTTCATGCAGAATGTTCTGGATTTCAGCCAGCTTGTCCTGTCCGCCGCGCGTAGTTTTGCGCACACTGCGGCCGATCCTGCGCACAGATGTAATGACCAGCGGCACAAATAGCAGCAGCAGCCAGGCCAGCTTGCCGCCGAGCGCAATCACCAGCATCAGCGTGAAGATGAGCGTGAAAAACTGCTGTAGAAAATCAGACAGCACCGATGACATTGCATACTGCACGCGCTCAATGTCGTTGATGAGTGTCGAGAGCAGCGTGCCTGTAGCATGTTTTTGAAAAAATGAAACTGACCGGTGCAGCATGGCTTCATACAGGTCATCGCGCAAGTCGGTGATCATGCCGAAACCGGCATAGTTGACCAGGTAGGTGCCCGAGTAGTCGCAGACGCTTTTAAGCAGCGTGGAGGCGACCAGCACAAAGCCGACAATCGTCCATTCATTGTGGAACCAGTGGGGGACAAACCAGTGCAGCTCAAGATTAAGGTGGGTGTGGAAGCGCGTATTGAACCCGCTCAGCAGCGGTGCAGTGCGCGTTGGCATGCCGGGATGCAGCACATTGTCGAAGATGGGCTGGATCAGCAGGATGCGAAACGCCTCCAGCAGCCCGACCGCCGCCATAAGCAGCACCGCCGCAGAGGCTTGCACTGTATAGCGGCGCAGGTAGGCCAGCAGCCGCAGAATACGCTTCACCGGTGTGCCTGCTTTGCTACTACGTTTGTTCCGTAACCTTCGCTCACCGCCGCTCCGCTTCCCTACAGTGTAGCGAGCGAAGAGGATTGCGCGAGAAGCGCTTTGTCTGCAAGCAGGCCGGTGGTTCGCAAGACTTCATCGCGGCATGTCGCGGTGCGTGATCTTGATGCGGTAGCCCTCATCCGCAAGCCTTCGACTGACTTCCTCGGCAATCATCACAGACCGATGCTGGCCGCCGGTGCAGCCGAACGAAACCGTGAGATAGCTTTTGCCTTCATGGATGTAGTGCGGCAGCAGGAACAGCAGCATGTCCAGCGTCTTGCCTAAAAATTCCGCAGTTTGCGGGAAGCCGTGGATGTAGTCGATAACCTTGCAATCTTGACCGGTAAGCGGGCGGAACTCCGGCACAAAGTGCGGGTTCGGCAAAAATCGAACATCGAGCACCAGGTCAGCCCCCAGCGGTACACCATTCTTGTAGCCGAAACTGGTGACGGAGATCAGCAGGCTCTTGCCTGCTTCCGCGCCGAAGCGTGTGTGGATGTAGGCTCGCAGTTCGTGCACGTTGAAGCTGCTGGTATCGAGCACCACATCGGCCACGTTGCGCACCGGTTCCAGCAACGCCCGCTCAGCATCGAGTGAGGCCTCGACAGTTTCAGCCGCCCCAAGCGGATGCGGCCGGCGTGTTTCCGAGTAGCGCCGCAGCAGCGCCGCAGGAGCCGCTTCCATGAACACGATGGTGACGGGCAGCGTTCTGCGCATGTCGAGCAGGGTCGCAGGCAGCTGCTCCAGCGCATCACCCTCGCGCACATCAACCACGATGGCAGCTTTACGTGTTGCTGCCGCACCTGCAATCAGAGCAGCAAACTGCGGCAGCAGCTCAATAGGCAGATTGTCAACGCAGTAATAGCCCAAATCCTCAAATGCCTTGAGCGCTGAACCCTTGCCGGAGCCGGACAGGCCTGTCAGCACCACCAGCTCACGGATTGGGCCTGTCTCGCTCAACGTGTTCACTATCTCATGGACGCAGCAGCCGGAAAGCGCAAACTCTACTGATTTCGTCCGACCCTACTCATCATCCATCTCTGCCCAAAGCCAATCAAGGTCCAGGAAAACCGGCGCATTCACCGCAGTCAACCGATTACCGTCAGCAGGCTGCCAATGCGTCCCCGTCCACACTTCAGCAGTACGGCGCTCCGGGTCTAGCAGCCATACGTTTTCCACTCCCATCGCACGCAGGTCACCCGCGCGCTCCCGCAGGTCGGCATAGCTGTCATCAGGAGAGAGGATTTCAATTGCTACAAGTGGAGCTTGTACCAAAGTCCTTGGCCTGCCGCCGCCTGTTCGCACAAGAACGACGTCTGGTAGACGAACATGATCCACATCGACCTGCGTCCTGACCTCGGAGGCAACGACGATACCCCATTCCTTACGATGGCTAAGGAACCAACCTGCCAGGAGCGCTTGCACCATACCATGTGATAAGGTCGGCATCGGTTTCTCCTTGAGCTCACCGCAAACATATTCAACATCCGGGTGGTACGAAGTGCGAAGGTACTCCGCGAGACTTACGGTTGTTGCTATGGCAGCCATACTTCCTCCCCATTTCCAACCTACAATGAAACGCGTGCGGGTACTATGCTCGCACGCCTAAACACTACGGCAGCTCAATTACTTCAAGCGTGCTATCCCGCTTGCAGTGCAGAATCTGGATCAGCCCGGCCTTATCTCGAAAGACAAAAATTTCCCGGTTGCGTGTCTCCAGCTCTTTAACCGCCTCTTCCAGGCTCATGGGTCGCAGTGCCATGGCATCGATGGTGCGCCTCACATGCGGTTCGACGGAGAAAGTACCTGCGTCCACACTTCCGGAAGCAACAGGCTTTCCCCCGGTCTTCTCAGGCACACGGTCGGGCGGAATCCCAAGTACCTCATCCATCGGCGAGTCCAGGGTGGGCATCAGCGCTGTACGCTTCCCCTTGCCGCCGCGTTCAAGCGCGGGCTCCACAAGCGTTTTTTCGTCTTTGGGCTGCCGGTGCTGGGTCGCGCGTTTTTCCTTGAAGCGGACGGCCTGCACCTCCGCTTTATCCAGCGCCAATCGCAGCGCAGCCTCAGGGCTTACTGTCGATTCCGACAGGCCGACCAGATCGTGCGTATGGGTTTTTACGGTGACTTCAGCAATTTGCCGATGCTTCTCCGATGTAATAACAACGTGGGCACTTGTCTCGTAGCCCAGCATCTTTTCCATACGACTCAGAACCGGTTCAGCCAAGGCACGCAGATCATCGGTAACAGTTGTTTGCCTGCCTGTGTATTCAACATCCATCATGGCTCCTTCTATGGCAGCGCCAAGCTGTTAGCGAATGCGCCGCTGATGCGTACTTGGGATGCGCATATCCTCCCGATACTTTGCCACTGTTCTGCGAGTCACATCGATGCCGTCTTTTTGAAGCAGCAGGGTGATGTGATCGTCTGTCAAAGGTTTATGCGCGTCTTCCTCTTCAATCAGCTTTTTCACCCTGCGCTTGAGCAGCAGCAGGGGCGTGCCGGAGCCTTCCGGCCCGCTTACACCTTCTGAGAAAAAGAAACGAAGCTCAAAGACGCCTTGCGGTGTATGAACGTATTTATTGGACACGGCCCGGCTTACAGTCGATGGATGTACGCCGATCTCCTCGGCAACGTCCTTGATCATCATGGGCTTCAGCCGCTCAACCCCGTTCTCAAGGAAGTCCCCTTGGCGTCGCACAATGGCCTCGCAGGTGCGCAGGATCGTGTTTTTGCGCTGCTCGATATTGCGCATCAGCTGCAGCGCCGAGCGGTACCGCTCCTTGACGTAATCCTTCACTTCCTTGCCGGCTTCGCCTTTTTGCAGCAGCTTGCGGTAATCGCGGTTCAGGCGCAGCGTCGGCAGATTTTCATCGTCCATCACCGCAATCCACTCATCATCGCGCCGGAGAAAGGAAACATCGGGTTCAATGAGCCGCGCGTTCGAGTGGTTGAAGCGCTGGCCTGGACGCGGGTCGAGCGTCCGAATACAACTGAAAGCCGCGCTTACCTCTTCAGGGGTTGCCTGTGCCGCCTTGCCCAATTCGCGTAGGTCGCGCTTCTGTAGCAGGGGTAGGTGGCTGTCCACAATGCGATGCGCCAGGGCCCAGCCGGCCGTGCGCTGTACCGCTTCGCTATGGCCAATCCCGTTGCGAAGCACCGATGCGCCAAGCGCACGCTTGCAGGCTTCGATTTGTAGCAGCAGGCACTCGCGCAGATCTGCCGCCCCGACTCCAACCGGGTCCAGCAAATGCACTACTGAAAGCGCCTCCTTCAGCAGTGCTTCGGCATCCAGCTGAGGCTCGCCGCTTACTTTCAGCAGCGCCGGGGAGCATCGCAGTTCCCGCAGCCAGCCCGTATGCAGCTCGCCGCTTGCTGTGGCGCAGTAACCATCCTCATCCAGGTTGCCCAGTACGTATTCCACCGCCTCGCGCAACAACGGCGAAAGCGGCAGTGCGCCGATCTGCCACTGAAGATGGTCCACCAGTGAGCCGGGCACGGTAAGAAAGTTTTCAATCGAGGGCTTCTCGTTCAACTCAAAACTTTGCGGCGAACGGAAGCCGGGGTCCAGATACTCCTGAAAGTAGGAGCCGAAGTCGATCTCCTCAAACGGGTCCGCTTTGGGATCGGTTCTCTCCGGGTCCGGTGCCTCCGCCGGGGCTGAGGCAAGCTCACGATCGGCCTCACGACCGGCTACATGGTCCAGCATGGGTACGGTGTTTTCCAGTTCCTCTAAAACCGGGTTTTCCGTGATTTCTGCCTCGATCATGTCCTTGAGCTCGATCTTGTTTAACGCCAGGACGCTGACCATCTGCATCAGGCCCGGCGTCAATACCTGGCGCTGGGAGATCCGTAAATTCAGTTTGGGCTGAAGAGAAACCATACTGCTCGGCGTAACCTCGAACACTTCATGAAAATGAAATAGGAGTCGTGGATGCAGTCTATCCGGGTCCGCTACCCAAAGTAGACACCCTCTCCTGCTTTTCGTCACTCTCGTAACCTGGACGTACGGCTTCCCTCAGTCCAACAGAAAGTTTTCGCCCAGGTAGATGCGGCGTACTTCCGGGTTCATGCCGAGCGAGCGCGGCGTCCCTTCAGCAAGAATGCGGCCTTCATTGATGATGTATGCGCGGTCTGTTACGGAAAGCGTCTCACGCACCTTGTGGTCGGTGATGAGCACCCCGATGCCGCTCTCCTTGAGCCCGAAGATGATTTTTTGGAGATCGTCTACAGCCAGCGGGTCAATACCTGAGAACGGCTCATCGAGCAGGATGAACGAGGGCCGGATGCAGAGGCAGCGGGCGATTTCAACACGCCGCCGCTCGCCCCCTGAGAGCGCATAACCCTGCGTTTTACGGATGTGGCCGATGTTGAGCTGCTCGATGAGCTTCTCGGTACGCGAGCGGCGCTCGGCGGCTGTGATGGATTGCGCCTCAAGCACAGCCAGGATATTGTCTTCAACCGACAGCTTGCGGAAAACAGAAGGCTCCTGCGGCAGGTAGGAAATGCCGTACGTGCGTGCGCGGAGGTACATGGGTACGCGGGTGATCTCGACGCCATCAGCAAGGATGCGCCCTGTATCCGGCACCACCAGGCCCACCATCATGTAAAAACTTGTGGTTTTACCCGCGCCGTTCGGCCCGAGCAGGCCTACTACCTCACCCTGGCTCACGGAGATGGAAACGCCCCGTACTACCTGCCGACCCTTATAGGTTTTGCCGATTTCATCCGTGGAAAGCTTCTGCATGGACTCGTTTACTTTGGAGACCGGATGTCCGTCACAGTACGGCGGCTGTTTCCTTCGGCATCATGGTTTTGTACTTCCACGCTATCATCGCCGCTGCGAAACAACAGTGCCGCGCCCGATGTAGCGCCTTTTTGCGCATCGGCGGCGCGCGGCGGCACACCGGCAGTACCAGTCAGCACGTAGTTACCATCGGCGGCGGTGTACACCAGCTTTTCCCCGGTACCGTTTCGCCCCGGCTGCTGAAGTGAAACGTGGCCGGTCGCCACCATGCGGTCCAGCTGCGAAGGCTCGCCCTGCGGTGCCTCGGTTAGAAATACTTGTGCGTCGTCTGCATGGACAGTGCCGTTCGGCTGCTCCAGGACTACCGCACCGCGGAAGTCCGCAGCGCGGGTTGAATCCGAGTAGAACAGCGTGTCCGCTGTCACGCGCGGGCTTGAGGCCGCGTTTGCCGCAAATACAGCATGCACCTGATCGCGCGCGTTTCCAAGCCCATGCGCTGCAAGCGAGCTTTGCCCCCTGCCAAGCTCTAGCACAGGGGCTAGTACAGAATTTGCACCCTGCCACATGCGCGCAGGTTGCTGCGCGGTGCCGGTGAATAGAATCACGTTGGTGTTACGACTCATCAGTGCTGCCGGAGCAACAATATGAACAGCTCCAGCACCTCCCAGGCTTGCCGTGTTGCCGGCCTGGACTCCAGGCTTTGAAGGTGCCTTGCCTGCATTCTGCACACCTGCGTTCTGCATGTAGGTGGAACGCACGTCGCCGTGTGCCTGCGCATCGCCGGAATTGCGGCCATAGTCGATCTCCGTGGCGGTCAGTGCAAGCATGTTGTTATGTACGCGCGGTGGGTGAGCCGTAGTACCGATCAGCCGCAGCGTCTGGTCCGCGGCGTTAAAGCTGCTCGATTCCCCCTCGGCATAGAGTGCTTGCTGCGGCGTACCGTCGCTTGTTCTGGTATATCGAGCCGGTTGCACCGCCAGCGTGACGCGCCCCTGCTGGGTCGCCGTGCTGACTGTGGCACTCTCGTGCACACTGGGTCGCGTAGGCAACAGATGCCGTACTTTGCCCTCTTTTTCCTCAGCTTCCGCCACAGTTTCAAACGTCGCGTGCAGAACATCGCCGGTAGTGGTGTCCGTCGCCCCGTCGGGCGCATAGTCGATGATCTTGGTGCCGCCTGAGCCGTCCAGCTGCCGCAGTCCGCGCCCGTTTACCAGGGTGGCAACCAGTTGCTCACCATAGACGGTTGAGTTCCGAGGCGGCGAGCCATAAGGCAGGTCGTGCAGGTTCACCGTGGCCCCACCTTGCGCGGTTGCTTTTTGCGCAAGGCTTTTTCCGTCCGGTCCCGGACCGAACTCGATATCGAGCTTGCTTGCCGTCATCTCGCGTGTCGCGGAGCCGCGAGGGTCTCCGTCAATAAACTTTTGTTGAATCACAAAGCTCACAGCATTGCGAAACTGGGCATGGCTTAGCGTGGCCTTGCCGTCAGTATCCGGGGTGAATACCACGGTGCCCTCAACAGCATTGCCGTGCAGGTTCGAATCCGGCGAATCTAAAACAAAGTTCGCCCCGCCTCCCGCGCGTGCTGTGGTGGGCTCACTGTGCGAATCAAAATATACCGTCGCCGTGGTGGAGTACAGCTCCGCACCCTCGGCTGTCCTCATGCGGACATGATCCTGCGCGTCCAGGTGATCCATGGTGCCGTCAGGACGAAAGGTGAGCACAACCTGATCCGCCGACTCACGCCCGCCCCCGAACTGCCCCTGCGCTCGTAGCAGGTAAGCAACATGCGAGTCACGCAGCAGTTGCGCATGCGATGCATGAAGCACGGCAGGGTCTCCGTTTTGATCTGCATGCAGCTCGACCTCATCTTGCAGGATCAGGACACCGGTTTTTGAGTTGTAGTCGCCGCCGATAGAAGTGCCGCTGGCGCGCGGCAGGCTGAAGGTAAGCGGCTGATCGGTTTGCGCTTCCCCTGTTTTCTGGTCAAAACGCAGGTTGCTGGTCTGCACATGGATCGTATCGGGCGGTGCATTATTGCCTGGCGTACCTGCCGCCGGTGAAGCCATGTCGATCTGGACCCGGCCTTTTGCTGTCACCATCCCGCTTTGCTTGTTGTATAGAAAGTCGCTGCCTGAAATACGGTCTTGCCGATGCGAGCCTTCCGGGCCGTAGAGGGTAATCGAAACATCATGCAGCTCAGCCTGGTCATGCTTGAACTGGACAATTTTGGAAGCATGGATCGTAAAGATAGTATGGCCGCGCTGCGACTGCGAGTATGTGAAACCATTGGCGGTCTGCGAAATGTCGGCTCCAAGCCGACCCGGCAGGTCCAAGTGCAAACCATGGCTTTTCAACTTCTGTAAACCGAAGGCACCCAACAGCACCACCGTCAACGCTGCAAATGCCGCGATCAAGACAGTGCGAATGGTCTGGGTGCGGGTGCCTTCAATGCGGATTGCTGCCATGCGCCTAATGTACCTGCTGCAAACGTGCGATCAGCTTTTCTGCCAGGCTCTCGCCGGACTCGGACCAGAGCAGGCGCGAGGAGATGCCGCAATTCTTTTCAATCGCTCGCACCAGCGCAACCAGCCGCGCAATGTTCTCACGAACCTTATCGGCAGCCAGGCGGTCCAGCTCT
This sequence comes from uncultured Acidobacteriaceae bacterium, assembly GCA_964236655.1. Lineage (GTDB taxonomy): Bacteria > Acidobacteriota > Terriglobia > Terriglobales > Acidobacteriaceae > EB88. Next base: position 17,771 of record CAXSFX010000058.1, read on the forward strand.
ACTTCTTCCTGCAAAAAAGGTGTATCGAGCCCAAATGCGACGCGTACCTGCCCGTTTGTTTCGTAGGATTGCTCGTCAAACGCAGGTCCAAAGCCAGCTACACGCACCGGTGCGGGCTGGAGCCGCCATATCGGGTCCAAAGCGCTTGCTGCCTCCGGCTGCCACAGCTCCCAGTCAAGCTCGAACTCATAGGCAAAATCCTCGTGCAGATGCTCCATGGCTTCGGGCACGGCCAGCGCAGGTACCGCCAGGTCCGCCTCGTCTTCATCGTAAATACGGGTATACACAGGCGACTCCGACCAGCCGATGGGGTACACAGTGGCAGCCTGTATCAGGGGCGAGTCGCCGGGCGCGGCACCGATAACGGCAAACTGTCGCAGAACGCCTAAAATTGCCGGTCCAAGTGCCTCCGTACGAAAGTTCGGATACCAGAGGCTTAGGAAAAGTTGATCGGCCATGGGGTTGTAGATGCAGAGACCTCCACCTTCGGCTCGCGTGCTTGAACGGTGCCGCACTGCTTTGGTTACAAAAGAGTGTTGTGCTAAGAGACTACTTGGAGTAATTTGGAATCAAGCTCGTTACTGAGTGGGTTCGTTCTGCACGGTTCTATGAAGTTGCCATGCGTTGCGCCTTGCTCCGATATACAGCGAAATTCGATCTAAAGGAATACCAGTCACATGGAACAAGGCACAGTCAAGTGGTTTAACGACGCAAAGGGTTTCGGCTTCATCACACGCGAGAGCAACAATGAAGACGTTTTCGTGCATTTCACAGCAATCAGCGCGAACGGATTCCGCTCGCTTCAGGAAGGCCAGCGCGTCCAGTTCAACGTCGTGCGCGGCCCCAAGGGCTTCCAGGCGGAGAACGTCCAGGCTGTGTAGTCCAACCCGCCTGTAAATTTGCAGGCTAGATTCCAAAAGGGCAGCCTTCGGGCTGCCCTTTTGCTTATATGTATTAACAATCAGTCCGAACTAAATGCATACCTTAAAATCAGCAGGGTTGCAGGAATCAGCTGTAAGAAGGCTATCCTCCAAAAGCTGGATTTAAAGAGGCAAGCGGTTTACTTCGCTCCCTGTTACAGATTTTCTATCATCCTATTTCTTTCCAGGTACCGGGTGCTGTGACTGAAGCCAATCGAGGCGCTCTTTATCCACCGCAAGCGGCTGAGCTCCCAGCTGTTCCCGAAGCGCATCGGGAACCAGGTCTCGAGCGTACGGTTCCTGCGTAAAGTGATTGTTTGCATCACTCAAATATTGCGTACCGTAGATTTGCTTCTGCCCGATGCGTTGTAAATATCGATCCAGCGTAGCCGTCGCAATCCAGATTGCACCGGCATCTCCTTTTGAAATAGCCACCATCGCGAGCGTATGTGCCAGGAGAAAATCGTCCGTAGTTTGGGCGTGCTGAAAAATAAATGCAGCCTCTTCGTAATCACTTCCTGTATGCAACACGCCTGCGTCCAGTAGCTTCCTGGTCTGTTCACGCCTTTGTGCATCGGACTTATTCACGGCATCCCAGTCGATCGGTTCCTTCTCGCGCACACGCTGGTCTTCGTCGTAAATAGCTTTCATCTCTGCATTTGGATTATCTAAATCGCTGATGGAGTAAGCACGGTTCGGCTCCCAATTTGTGCTTACCTTGGGGATTCCTGCAGTTCTTTGAAACTGATATGGAGTATTTGGAGCAGGATCATCGTCCGGCGACAATGTGGCTAAATTCTCGTGAACTGACATGATGTAACGGCTTTTGTCTTTGGGATTTTCAGCACTCTGAACCGTTAGGTGCAAACTACCATTCAACACACGACCTTCAACTACCGGATCATGCCGCAAACCGCCATGCATATTGGAAAAAATGGTATTGCCCTCGGACGAGAACTCGGCAGGTCGATCAAAGCTGCCGAGAACGTCCTCGTTCTTTGAAGTAAGAGTCAAAACAAATAGGGTGCGCTCACCCAGCCGCATTACCCAGGTTCCAGCAAAGTGCTCAGCCTGCTGAACCGCCTCAGCTTGCTTGGTAGGATCAGCGGCAGTGCGAGTTGCGTTTTGGCTGAGAGCGGGGAGTGTCCCAAGACAAAGAAAAGCAGCGAAACAGGAGCGCACCATGGAATTGCACCGTAGAGTCATGGAGGTACTCTACGTGAGGGTGACGCGCCATGACATCGAAAACCGGGGCTGATTATCAGCGACGTTCAGAGAGTGTGCGAAGTGGTTTCAGATCGAACTTCTAACGAGAA
>CAXSFX010000059.1:0-19876 GCA_964236655.1 uncultured Acidobacteriaceae bacterium
TACGTTCTCGCTGCCCACCGACTCGCGCGTCAGCACACCATAACGGTTCAACAATTGCTGCGTAATCGCGTGGCTCCACTCGGTCTGACTTGCCAGCGCCTCGCCTGCGGGCAGCAACGTCCAACGCCCCTGCGCGCTTGGCGGTGTCGTACGGCGCGAGCGGAACTTGGTCGGAGCATTGTGCGTGCGCTTGGCATTGCGCGCCGCGCTCGCGGGTTTCTGCACGTAGGCCCGCAGCGCATGGAAGGTGTCATTGGTCACGATGCCGCGCCACACCAGCGACCACAGCGCATCCAGCGTCTCGCCCGGATAGCCGCCGCCGACTGCGTCATGCAGTTGCGCGAAAAACACCGCGCCGCCTCGGCTAAGCTGTGCTACTAGCTGCCCTTCACGCTCCGACAGCGGCTCGGCATCTGCTGCAATCGGCCCACGCAGTGACGGCAGCATGTCCGAGAGGTACAGCGCGACACGCCCGTCATGCTCGCCCAGCGCATCGAGCCCGCACCACGTCACTTCACCCGCTGCGATCAACGTGTCGAGATCGCCGGGGATGTAGCGGACCATACGTGCCGGCAAAATCGAGCTCTCAAGCAGCGACGCGATCAGCGGCGCACCCTGCAATTGCTCAATAGTATCGAGCAACGCATCCAGCCCGCGCCGCTTTTGCAACACACCCTGCCAGTGCGTGCCCAGCCGGGCCAGCATGTGCTGCTCCACCGGCTCCACTTCCTTGCGCAGCCGCGCCAACGACTTGCGCCGGATCAGCCGCAGCACCTCCGCATCACACCACTCGCGGTGCACGCCGCCTGGCCTGAAACCGCCCTCAATCACGCGCCCATCGAGCAACAGCTGCCGCAACGCGGCATCCACCAGCTCCGCATCCAGGCCAAAACGTGCCTGTGCCTCGCCCAGCGTGAACGGCCCATGCGTGCGTGCGTAGCGGCGTACCAGTTCGAGCACCGGCGTTATTACAGTGGCTAGCAGCACCGTCGGCAAACCCGGCGGCAGCGGCACTCCAAGCGCATCGCGGTAGCGCGCCGCATCTTCAACGGCAAGCAGCCGCTTCTCGCCCGCGATCTTTACTTCAAGCACACGGCGCGCCCGCATTAATCTTTCAAGCGCTTCAAACACTTCAGCCGAAACAGTACGCCGCCGCAACTCCTCGCGCGACAGATCGCCAAGCCGCAGCAGCATATCGTGCATCGCGTCCATGGACCGGGCCGCGCTGATCTCGCCAAGCGATTGCAGCTGCTCCTCAACCTCCGCAATCGCTTCCGGGTCCAGCAACTCGCGCAAGTCGGCATCGCCCATCAACTCGCGCAACTGCTCCTGGTCGATTGACAACGCCTGCGCACGCCGCTCGGCCAGCGGCGCATCGCCGTCATAGATATAGTTGGCCACATACGAGAACAGCAGCGACGCCGCGAACGGTGACGGTGTGCGCGTATCCGCAACATGCACGCGAATCTGCCGCTTTTCAACAGCGCGTAGCGTTTCAAGAAACGCGGGCATGTCAAACACATCGCGCATGCACTCGCGGTACGACTCAAGCAGCATGGGAAACGAAGCGTACCGCGACGCAACAGAGAGCAAGTCATACGCGCGTTTGCGCTGCTGCCACAGCGGTGTGCGCCCCGCGGCGCGGCGACGCGGCAGCAGCAACGCACGCGCAGCGCTTTCACGAAACTTCGCCGCAAACAACGCCGTCGCTCCAAGCTGCCGCAGCACGTGCCCTGTCGCCTCTTCCGCATCCAGCAGCAGCATGTCCGCATCCGGTGCCGAGTCCGACTCAGGGAAGCGCAGCACAAAGCCGTCATCGGCCCACATCACTTCTACATCCGGGCCGCCGCTCGCACGAATGCGCCCCGTCACTGCCATCGCCCACGGCGCATGCACGCGCGAGCCGAAAGGGGTCAGCACACACACGCGCCAGTCGCCCAGCTCATCGCGCACCCGCTCAATCACGATGGTGCGATCATCCGGCACCATGCCGGTGGCAATTTCCTGGTCGGCCAGGTAACGCAGCAGGTTTTCAGCAGCCTTCTCATCCAGATCGTGCTCGCGCACCAGCCGCGTCAAGGCCACATTGTGCGGCAACGCGCGCAGCTCGCGCGTCAGCACACCGATGCGCCGCCCAAACTCAAGCGGCCTGCCCGCGTTATCGCCATGCCAAAACGGCATCTTGCCCGGCTCACCCGGCGCGGGCGACACCAGCACCTTGTCATGCGTGATCTCGTCGATGCGCCACGTGCTCGCGCCCAGGATAAACGTGTCCCCATTGCGCGACTGGAACACCATTTCTTCATCAAGCTCGCCTACACGGATCGGCTTCTTCTCAGAGCCTGATAAAAACACACCGTACAAGCCGCGATCCGGAATGGTGCCGCCGTTCAAAATTGCGAGTCCCTTCGCACCCTGCCTCGGCGTCACCATGCCTGTCAACCGGTCCCACGTCACACGCGGGCGCAGCTCGGCAAACTCGTCTGACGGGTACCGCCCCGCAAGCAGATCGAGTACGCCCTCAAACGCTCCGCGCGACAACTCAGCATATGGAGCCGACGCCCGCACCATCGCGTACAACTCTTCTACAGCAATGCCCGGCGAGCGGTCTTCGTCAAACTCCGCCTTCAATTTCTTTGTGCGTTTTGAGTCTTCCTCACGCGAAGCCAGTACAGGCGGCTGCGCCACGATCGCCACCATTTGCTGCGCCAGCACATCGAGCGGATTGCGCAGGAACCGCGTGGATTCCACCTGCCCCTCGTGCATCGCGCGCGTTACCGCGGCACACGCCAGCAAGTCCGCGCGATACTTCGGGAAGATAATCCCTTCACTCGCGGCACCTACAGAGTGGCCCGCACGCCCGATCCGCTGCATCCCGGAAGCGACCGAAGGCGGCGCTTCAATCTGGATCACCAGGTCGACCGCGCCCATGTCTATGCCCAGCTCAAGCGAAGACGTGGCGACCAGCGCCTTGATCTTGCCCGCCTTCAGCAGTTCTTCAATCTCGGACCGCTGCGGCGCAGCCAGGGACCCATGGTGCGCCCGCGCGATGTTCTCTTCCGCCAGCTCGTTCAACGCACCGGCAAGCCGCTCGGCAACGCGGCGGCTATTCACAAAAATTAGCGTTGAAGTCCGCTCGCGCACAATCTCCAGCAGCCTCGGATGAATCGCCGCCCAAATGGACGTGCGTTTCGGCCCTTGCGAAGCCGCCCCGCTCGGCAGGTCCTGCATTTCGCCCAGCCGCGCCATGTCTTCTACCGGCACTTCAATCTTTAGCAGTAGGCGTTTAGGCTCAATCGCGTTCAGGATCGTCACCGGCCGGTAGCGCGCGGCTGTATCGGCAATTGCCACCGTGTTAGTTACAGAAAGCGCAGAATTACTTGCTGCCGCTGTGTCGGTTACAGTAAGCGCAAGGTTATCTGCGACCGGCTCGGCTTCGCTGGTCCACTCGCGCTCGCTCTCCTCGCGCAGCTCCGCCGCTACTGTGGCAGGCAGTAAATCGGGCATTGCGCCAGATATCACGCCGGGTATCACTTCAGGGGAGCGCGGCAGCGCCCCAGCCAGATAGTGCGCTACTTCTTCAAGCGGCCTCTGTGTCGCCGACAGCCCAATGCGCTGCAACGGCTTCTCTGTGATTGCTTCAAGCCGCTCCAGAGTCAGCGCCAAGTGCGCACCGCGCTTGGTCGGCACCAGCGCATGAATTTCATCGAGGATCACCGTCTCAACTGTCTTGAGCGAGGCCGCGGAATCGGAAGTCATCAGCAGGTACAGTGACTCGGGCGTCGTAATCAGGATTTCGCCTGGGTGCCGCCGAAACCGTGCCCGATCCTTCTGCGAGGTGTCCCCTGTACGCACCGCAATCTCAGGCGTGTGGAACGGAATGCCGCGCTGCCGCGCCATGTTCGCAATGCCCGCGAGCGGTGAGCGCAGGTTTCTTTCAACATCGACCGCAAGCGCCTTCAGCGGGCTGATGTACACCACCTTGCAGCCGCCGCTCTGCCTGGGAACGCGCTTGGCGGGCTTTGCCGAGGGTGCTGCGTCAGGCACAACCGGCGTGTGCAGCATGAGCCGGTCCAGGCACCACAGGAAAGCCGTCAGCGTTTTACCCGTTCCGGTCGGTGCCAGGATCAGCGTGCTATCACCATTGGCAATCGCCGGCCAGCCTAGCCGTTGCGGCGCGGTGGGCCGCTCGAATACAGCACGAAACCAGTCCGCAGTCACCGGGTGAAACAGAGCAAGCGCGCGTTCGGCTTCCTCTTGCGCCGATACCGGCGCAACAACGATGGGCTTCTCAGCCTGGACCAAAGCTTTTTTCATAGCTGCCATTGCCCTTCAAAGCATCGGTTGTCACGCGTTTTCAAACGAGCAGCAACAACACCGGAAGACACTACGCTGCTTGTCCAGTGTAGTCCGCTCCAGGCGGCTAACCCAATACGCAGAGCAGCCACTTGGGCTCTATGCATTTGCAGTGAAATAGATGCAAGAGAGTCGACCTAAAGAGACACAAGGAAGGGAGTTTATGGTGGGCGCAGCAGGATTTGAACCTACGACTTCCACCGTGTGAAGGTGGCACTCTACCGCTGAGTTATGCGCCCTGGGTGGTCCACGTCTGCCCCAGCCCCGGCGGGCGAGCAGCGATTATTGAAGCATAGCACCCACGGCTGGGCGGCTCAACCGGGCAACGCTCTCCCGAGTGGGATTCGGCCGCCGAGGTCCATTTCATGCCCATTTCATACCCACGGTTACAATCAGTCGAAGAGCCGGCATGGATACTCCTGACAGTCCTGATACTCACAATCGATCCCCCTTGCGTGCGGCAGCCCCGGAGCAAGCCGCACGCCTTGAGAGCGGAGACCAGGAGAGGATCGATCCCGGTGGAAATCCAGACTCAAACGACATATCGCAGCCTGCTTCAGAAACCGAGGACGATGCCGCGGAGAACGAGAAGGCGCAACCTTTTAAGGAAGGCCGTGTTGATACGGGTATGGCAACTGCAGCCTACGACCGGAGCTGGACCGGCATGACCCGGGGATCTTCCCCGGCCATGCACGCGAGCAGCATCCCCGATGAGGATTCTGACGCGGCCATCATGTTGCGGGTGCGCGAAGGGGATGACGCGGGCTTCACGTACCTGATTGAGAAGTATCGCAAGCAGATCATCCACTACATGTTTCGCATGACGGGCAACCAGGCGATTGCCGAGGAGCTGGCGCAGGAAGTGTTTCTGCGTGTGTATCGCTCGCGGGAAAGTTACCGAGCAGAAGCCAAGTTCACCACCTGGCTGTACCGCATTGCCACCAACCTGGGTGTGAACCATGCCCGCGACCACAAGCATGAGAAAGCCGCACAAAATGTATACCTGGACCAGCCCGACAGTGAAACCGGCACAACTCCTGATGTAGCCGACAGCCGGCTTACCGTGGAGCAGAAGCTGATGCACAATGAACGCCTGGCAGGGATCAAGGCGCAGGTCATGGCCTTGCCGGAGCGCCAGCGCCAAGCTGTCCTGATGCACAAGTACCAGGAGATGGACTACCGCGAGATCGGCGATGTGCTTAAACTGTCGGAGTCCGCAACCAAGTCACTGCTGTTTCGCGCCTACCAGACGCTGCGTGAACGGCTCAAGGATTACGTCTGATGGAGTTTCCCATGATCCCTGTAATTGATTGCAAGGCAATGCCCGCTGCCATGCCCGACCTGTTGTTTGACCCCGGTGCCGCAAACCCGGCATCGCGCGCGCACCTTGAAAGCTGTGCCGACTGCCGGGCGGAGTTCAGGTCCATGCAGGGTACGATCGCGGCACTGGAGCACTGGGAGGCTCCTGAACCTTCGCCGTTCTGGTCAGCCCGCATGGGTGCAAAATTGCGTGAGGAACAGGCACGCCCCCCTAGCGGTTTGGCCGGGCTGATAGCAGGACTTCGCACGCGCCTGTGGGTGAGCAACTACACCTTGCGACCGGCAGCCGGTGTAGCGCTGGCGCTGGTGATGGCAGTGGGCGGCGGCACCTGGTTTGAGCTGTCCAGCCGGCCGGATGTTGCGCCGCAGACGCAGGCATCAAGCACAGTCCGCGACCTGCAATCGCTTAACGAAAATGCGCAAGTGTTTCAGCAGCTCTCCGCGCTGGATGGCCCGGATACCGATACGCAGGGTAATGATTGATTTCGCTTGCGCCTGGAGGTTGCTGCGGTAAGTGCCGGATGTATACAAACAAGAGGGAAAGTCGCAAGTCATGAAGCAGGGACGCACATACAGGCAGAGCATGAAAGCGGCAGGCTGTACCCTGCTGCTATGCCTGCCCGCGCTACCTTTACAGGCCTTGCAGTTCGGTAGCCTGCGCGCACCTGCTTTCCAAAAACAGGCCGGTTCCCCGCCCCGCTTCAACGGCCAGCCACCCCGGTTTGGACCTGGAAATCACTCTTCATCGGGCCAGCATCTGCCGCAATGGTTTGCCCAGCACCAGAACCTGAGCCCTACAGCGCAGGAAGATGCCTTGAAGCAGGAGCCCGGCTTTGCCCGCCTGCCGGGAGGCCAGCAGCAGCAGGTCATCGACCGCTTGCACCGGCTTGACCTAGCACCGCCTGCCCAGCGCCAGCGGATGATGGAGCGCAATGAGCGTTTTGAGGCGCTGCCGCCTGAGCGCAGGCAGGATATTCGCGGTGCCAGTCAGGCTCTAAGCCAGATGCCCCCAGACCGTCGGCAAGCTGTGCGCCAGGCTTTTCGGGAGCTCCGCGCCTTGCCCCTCGCGGAGCGGCAAAATGCTTTAGGGTCGGCCCGGTTTCAGGCGGAGTACAGCCCTGCGGAGCGCTCCATGCTGGATAACCTGCTCTCGATTGAGCCCTATCACCCGCCGCAGTAGCGCGCTTAACTGCTTTAGCTGCGAAAGAAGTTCTTCGCTAGGAACAGCACGTTCGCGGGGCGTTCCGCCAGCCGCCGCATAAAGTACGGGTACCACTCCCGCCCGAACGGAACGTAGACACGCATCCCGTAGCCGTCAGCCACCAGGGAGCGTTGCAGGTCACGGCGTACCCCGTATAACATCTGGAACTCAAAGCTGCTTCGATCCAATTGTTCCCTTTTGGCGATCTGCGAGGCAGCTTCAATCATGCGTGGGTCGTGGGTGGCGATGCCGTGGTACACCCCGCTCCGCAGCAGCGTCTCTGTCAGCCGGATGTAATTCGCATCCACATCAGCCTTGTCAGGGAATGCGACAGCGGCGGGCTCCTGGTACGCGCCTTTGCACAGCCGCACGCGGATGCCTTCACGCAGCAGGCAGGCAATATCGTCGGCGGAGCGCCGCAGGTACGCCTGGATCACAACGCCGACACTGCCCGGAAACTGCCGATGCAGCCGGCACACCAGGTCCAGCGTGGTCTGCGTGTAGGCAGTGCCTTCCATGTCCACGCGTACAAAAGTGCCTACGCGCACCGCATGCTCCACCAGGCTGCCCACGATCTGCTCGGCCAGGCCGGGGCTCAGGTCCATGCCCATCTGGGTCAGCTTGACACTGATATGGGCCTGGAGGCTGCGCTCGCCGATGGCATCCAGCAGTTGGTGGTAGATAGCGGCAGAGAGTCGCGCTTCTTCCGGCGTGTGGACGTTCTCGCCCAGGCTGTCGAGCGTAGCGGCAATTCCCTGCGCGTTCAGGGCAGCCGTGGCCTGCAGCACATCTTCACTCTCAAGCCCTGCCACAAAGCGTGACGAGACTCGCCGCCCTGCTGCGGAAGCCTCTGAGAACCGGCGAAGCGGCTGGTTGCGGGAAAGCGAAATGAAAGTCGAACGGAGAATAGCCATGTCAACTCCAGAGTACAGGGCAAGTGATACCGAGAAGGAGTTTGGGCTGCTATCGCTCCAAGGCAGCAGGAATGACTTGATACTCGGTACTCAGAAGAAATTCACAGGCGTGGAGATCCAGGAAAGACTCTTCATCCGGCCTGATGGTCTCCATGTAGCGTTGCGAACCGAATACGGCGGAGAGTCCCGCCAGATCGTCAAACCAGAGCTCTGTCGAGCCATCGATCCGGGAGTCCGGCATTCCGGGAAGCTGATCCCCTGTGGCATGGCATTGAACGTAACGCCGGACATGCTCTTTGACTTCAGGAAGTGAGCTGAAAAGCTGAGCATGCACATTGCGGTGATGGGCGACGAACTGCTCGTGGGTTGTACCCGCTTTGCGCCGCAACAGTATCGTGAACTTAATCATGTACGTGTAGCCTCATATATTCATCGTGTAGATAGCTTGTACAGCAGAATGCTCGGCGAGACCGCTCTACCCGCCGATGTGGACCATGGTGCGTCCGGGCTGCACAAAACCGGCCTCGCCGATATGGTGTCGGGCTTCCTTTTTCGCGATGGTCGCATTGATAAACGCGGCCATGTCGTCGTCGCTGCCGCCGCGCAACATGACAGCGTGCAGGTCGTGGTCGAAATGCGAGAACAGGCAAGTGCGTATCTTGCCGTCGGAAGTAAGCCGGACCCGGCTGCAGGCTCCGCAGAACGCTTGCGAAACAGGTGCAATGACGCCGATTTCTCCTAAGCCGTCGTCAAATGTATAACGCCGGGCAGTCTCACTCGGCGAGTTGGCAGGTAGCGCCACCACCGGGCGAAAGCCGCGCAACCGCTCCAGCACCTCGTCGAGCGGCACCACCGTGTCCGGTGCCCAGATACGGTCTTCCTCCAGCGGCATGAACTCGATAAATCGCACGATTACATCTTCTTCACGAGAGAACCGGGCAAACGGCACAATCTGGTCGTCGTTGAAGCCGCGCAGCAGCACACAGTTGATTTTGACTGGCCCCAGCCCCGTATCGCGCGCCGCATGCACACCGCGCAGCACATGCTCAAACGAGCCCGGCACCCGTGTGATCCGGGCAAATGTCTCAGGCTCGACCGCGTCCATGCTCACCGTTACACGTGCAAGACCCGCATCGCGCAGCGGACGCGCCAATGCCGCCAGCAGGTGCCCGTTGGTTGTAATCGCCAGGTCCAGCGGGTTGCCGCTTGCGGTCTCAAGCTGCGCCAGCTCCTGGATCAGCTCAACCAGTCCGCGCCGCAGCAAGGGCTCTCCACCGGTGAGCCGCACTTTCTCAATGCCGAGTGAAGCGAACACCCGCACGATACGCGCATAGGTTTCAAGCGACAGCTCCCGAGGCGCGGAGGTGGATTCGCCGTTACGGCAGTAAATACAACGGTAGTTGCACCGGTCCGTGACGGAAAGCCGCAAATCGGTGATCTGCCGTCCAAACTTGTCTACGAGCTTGCCGCGTGTGCGCCCGTTTACCGGTTGCACCACAGGTATCGAGATGTCGGGAAGCGTCGTGGCCATAACATCTATCTGATGCGCTGCGTGTGGCATGGATACAAGTGCGCGATGTGACCGCGAACCGCTTAAGACTTGGCAAGGAGTTCAGGCAAGTTGCGTCCGCCGAACACAACCCTCTCGATCCGGACATCTCCTGAATCAGGGTCGGCCAGGAACAGAATGACGTACCTACCGAATACAGCTAACCGCGCATGTTCGCCTATATCGGGCCGTAGCCGGTAACGAAGCGGATTTCGGCCCACCTTCTTTATCGCTTCTTGTAGCTCCCGTAGAAAACTTACAGCTCTTTCCGGGTTGTGGACTGCGATAAAATCAGCGATTGATTCAAGGTCGCTTTCAACAAAGCCGGACAGCTCCAACATGCTTCCAAACCTTCTCGATAGTCCGTCAACTGCCTACCGTGAATACACTGATATCTCAGGACATCAAACTACTAAACCGTTTAGATTTCTGCCTCGGCAGCATGTGCATCTGCTTTGCTCGCAATCGCCATTGCCTTGTACTTTCTTTCCAGCCTTGAAAAAACCTCTTCCAGTGGAACGCCCGGCGTTGCATCCTGACGCGCTTGTTGCCATAGCTGCTGTAAATCCTGGGCGCTTTTCGGCTGCAAATGACGTTTGTGCATCCATTCAAGAAGCGCGTCTTGAACCACATCGTTTGAAGACGCATACTCACCGCTCTCAACTGCTTCCTGAATCTGGGCGGCGATCTCCTGTGACAAGGCAATGCTCATATTCTCTACAGCCTGCATGGTGAATCCTTTTACGGCTTGTGCATTTAGGGAAACCGGTTCTCAAAACCAGCCTAGCATCGGTCATAGGAACATGGAGCGTACTTCCGCCCTAAGAATCTAGGGTGTATTCCCACTTCCCTCAGCGCTGATCGCCGAGAACGCACCTTTATTATCGGCAGCCAACGGGTTTACACCAAAATCCCAGCCGTCCACGTTAAAAGTCTCTCCCGGCAGGATTTCAACCAGGCTGTACTGGCCCAGGTTCAGGTCGCTGCGCGGGGTTACGCGCATCCAGCGACCGCCCGGCAGGACGCGCCTCTCAGTGGCTACCACCTCCGCGCTGCCGTCAATGTCGCCGCCTGTGCCCAGGGCCCGCAGTTGCAGCGCCGAAGCATAGCGCCCGTCCTTGAAGACGCGCAGCCGGATCAGCGCATAGGTGCTGTCGGGCGAGGCTTTCTGCGTTTTGTCAGCAGCCGGCGCCGCGGCTCCATGAGTGTTTACCACCAGTGCATCTTCGCGGGATACGTCATCTTTAACATCGAGCGCAATGTAAAAAACAGGTCGCGGCACATGGAACGACATCGGCGCACGGTACCCCTGCAACCGGATCAGGTCGCGCGCGCCCCCTTGCGGAATCGGCAGAGCTTTGACGCTATGGCCCAGATCCAGGTTCAGATCGCCGTCGCTCTGGCGGATACGCACCAGCTCCGGCTTGTCATTGAAGGCATCAAGCCCCCACACGCCGCTCTCATCGGGCAGCCTTAGCCCGGGCGCAACCACAGGCTGCCGGGCTGCCTCCTGAGCTTTGGACGAAGCTGCCTCGCGGTCGATCTCCGCGGCTGCCTGGGCTGCCGGGCTGTCTGCCGGCGGTGCGGCACCGGGAGCGTGGTCATGGTTGTAACGTCCCGTTGCCGGCCAGTCTACCAACGATTCCGGCAGCTCTTCCCAGCCCTCATTGCGCTCGGCGGAGCGAAAGCGCACAATCCCGTTTTTAACCTCATAGCGCAGCACCACCTGGTAGGTGCCGTCTTTCAGAATCAACCGCTGGCGATCTGCTGTTCCTTGCGCGATTACAACGGGTGCAAGCAGGCAAACTGCCAGAAGAAGCATGGGGAAGCGTCGGGTCACTCTCTCAATTTACTGCAATTTGCCTGTAGCTTCCGCACCATGGAAACTGCTTTACCTCCAAAAAAACGTCATTCCACGCCCAGGGGGAAACCTGCTTTTGCTTCCCGTCTCACGTACACGCGGAAGCCGAGCGGCCCGTTCTCACCTCTTGGAAACGCCTGCTGCTCCACCAGCCTGTAGGCCTGCAGGTACTCTTCAAACCATGGCCACAGCATAAGTTTTCGGTAATCGCCCGGCCCTTCCGGAAACAGCCAAGAAGTCACGATAATGACCCTGGGAGGATTGCCGTCCAGCGCCTTCTGGAAAGCCTGACGCCCAGCCACCAGGGCTGCGGGTAGCGGTTCTTCGAGTCTGGACCCGGCAGGCAAGACAGACCAGCCCGCAGGCACCTGCGGGAATAGGAACTCGTCATAGATTGTCCCCGTCGCTTCCCCAAGCCCAAGCGCAAGCAGCGCGTCGGTGCAGCCGGTTGCAACGTCCATGCATTGCACCTTGCCTTGCAAACTCCGCAGGTCGCCTGCCGCAGCTTGTCTGCGGAGCGCGTCTTCAATTTGAAGAACCGGTGAGGACCACCTGGCCTGAATTGCCCCGCGCAAGTACACAGGCGCGCACAGCACGATACAAAAAGCCAACCCTGCCACGCCCGCCGCACGCAGCAGTCGCGGTCCGCCGGCCGCCGCAGCCGTAAACTCAAGCGCGGCCAGCAGAAACAGGAATGCAACAAAGGGATACCGCTGGTAGGGGTAGCCCTTGCCTTGCGCGACAAAGCAGAACAACCCCAGCAACACGCCCAGCAGCAGCAGGCAGCGCTCCGGAGAGCAGGTCCAGGCCTGGCTTTTTCTATTCTGGGAGGTCGGCCATGCGAACGCCGTAAACGAGCCGCGCCACCGCCCGGCTAGAAGCAGCGTAAGACCAAGCAGGCAAATCAGCTTTTTCACGGAAGAAATACTGGCTGCCCAAACGAGCTGCGACACTGTGCCATGTGCGAGGCTGACATGGTAAGGCAGGTCGAATTCCACCATACGCCGGAACGCTTCCACGGCATGCCAGTGCAGCAGAAACGCCGTGGTCGCAAGCACCGGCAGCGCAAACCCGGCAGCTGCGGCTAGGGCGGCTTTTGTGCGTCCCTTTTGGAAGAGCAAAGGCAGCAGGCATATCCCATATACAAGCGCCACCGGCTTGATGGAAGCAGCCGCGCCCAGGCACAAGCCAAAACCCACCAAAGGCCAAGCCGAGCACCCACGCATAGCCCTCAGCAGCTGTTCGGTGGCCCACAGCAGCAATACTGTGAGGATTAAATCTCGCTGCGCTGCCTGCCCCACACCGTCGCGCCCGTGGTACAGCGCAAATAGCGAGCCTGCCACCACGCCCGCGAACCAGGAAAAGCGGGTTGCGATCCGCAGCATGGCAAGTGCAGCAAGCCCCAGCAGCAGCCAATCCATCCCGCGCCACATGGCTGCTTGTGACACATGCAGGAGGCTCGCCAGCGTCATCGACAGCCACTCCGGCGCATACGCACCGGGCAGGTTGATGTCGTGGATGTCCCGGTACGGTGCCATGCCGCGCCCCATCAGGAACACGACATAGTGCATCAGCGCCGGATCATTGACCAGCGGCCAATGCCGCGTGCTCCAGAAAAAAGCCGCGACACACCCCACCAGGAAAACCGAGCAAGCGACAGCAACAGCACCCTGCACGTCCCCGGCGGCCGGGAGTGATCTGAAGAACGCCGGCCTGGATTGCGATGTACCGGGTAGCCTGGGCTCAACTGGGCTCAATGTCCTGCTTGCCCCTTTCACACGGTACGGCCTGCTTTGCACACCGGGGGAGGTCTGCGATACTGACTCGTACCTGCCCGCTTGTTCCTAATGATGTCGCGGATATGTACACGGGAGGTTTTCGATGTCAGCGAAATACATCTTTGTGACCGGCGGCGTGGTGTCTTCGCTTGGCAAGGGTCTTGCCGCTGCTTCCATAGGATGCCTGCTCGAAAGCCGAGGCTTGCGCGTCAACCTGATGAAGTTCGACCCCTACCTCAACGTGGACCCCGGTACCATGTCGCCCTTCCAGCACGGCGAGGTGTTTGTCACCGATGACGGTGCGGAAACCGATCTCGACCTGGGCCACTACGAGCGGTTTACGCATGCCCGGCTCACGCGCGACAACAACCTGACTACCGGCCGTATCTACGAGCAGATCATTACCAAGGAGCGCCGCGGCGATTACCTCGGCAAAACCGTGCAGGTGATCCCGCATGTGACGAACGAGATTAAGAATGCCATGCGCAAGGTTTCAAGCCGCATGGAGAGCGGCGCGGCCTGCGACGTGACTATCGTCGAAATCGGCGGCACGGTCGGCGATATCGAGTCGCTGCCGTTTCTTGAGGCGATTCGGCAGATGCGCCAGGAACTGGGCCGCGAGAACACTGTTTTCATCCACGTCACACTGGTGCCCTGGATTGCCGCCGCGCAGGAGCTCAAAACCAAGCCCACCCAGCATTCTGTCAAGGAGATGCTCTCAATCGGCATCCAGCCGGACATCCTGCTGTGCCGCTCTGACCGTGCGTTGAGCCGCGAGCTGAAGGGCAAGATAGCGCTATTTTGCAACCTGGAAGAACGGGCAGTGATCGGTGCGCGCGACGTCGATTCGATCTATGAAGTGCCGCTGAACTTCGCCGAAGAAGGTGTGGACACGCTCATCCTGAAGTACCTGCACCTGGCTCCGCATGAGGCGGATTTGGGACTCTGGAAGCAGTTGGTGGATCGCGCTTACCATCCGCGCGATGAGGTTTCCATAGCCATCGTCGGCAAATACGTTGAGTACGAAGACAGCTACAAATCGCTGAAGGAGGCGTTGACCCATGGCGCGCTTGGCCACTCGCTGAAGCTGCGCGTGACCTGGATTGAAGCCGAGGGACTGGAGACGCCAAGCTACCTTTCGCAGCTGCAGGGTTTTGACGGCATCCTGGTGCCGGGCGGCTTCGGCAAACGCGGTATTGAGGGCATGCTGAACGCCATCCGCTACGCTCGTGAGAACCGCGTGCCGTACTTCGGCATCTGTCTTGGCATGCAGACCGCCTGCATTGAGTACGCGCGCAATGTATGCGGATTGCAGGGGGCCAATTCGAGCGAGTTTGATCCAGCCACCCAGCACCGCATCATCTACAAACTGCGAGAGCTGACCGGGGTGGAAGAGATGGGCGGCACCATGCGGCTGGGTGCGTGGGACTGTGTTTTGCAGCCCGGCTCGGTTGCAGCCCAGGCCTATGCGGAAACAGAAATCTCGGAGCGTCACCGGCACCGCTACGAGTTCAACCGCGAGTATGAAGCTTTGCTTACCGGTGGCGGTCTGCGCATTACCGGTACTACGCCGGACTCGACATATGTTGAGATCGTTGAAATTCCTGGACACCCGTTCTTTCTGGGATGCCAGTTTCATCCGGAGTTCAAGTCGAAGCCGCTTGAGCCGCACCCGCTATTTTCTGCGTTTATTGAAGCGAGTTACGCTGCGCGTCTTCGGCGGTCTGAAATGAGCATCGCATTGGAAGCCGTAGAAATGCGTAGCTAAACTGATGTAGTAATGTACTTATAATTACAATCTTATGTAATTTTCTAAGAGTGCTTATAGTTATGATAACTGAGATCAACGACTATGTTTTTTGTGCAGCGACGGTTTTCGGACCTGTCGCTCAGGCCGCCAATGGTAGCCATAGTAATCCATTTTTTGACATACCGGTTGGTCTCTTCTTTCTGGTTCTTACGTGGGCTGAGTACACTAAGAACAATCAAAGTAAGCAGGTAAGCATCTGGATCGCGGTCGCTATTAGCGCCATATGCGGAATATTTATATACTCGGGAGTAGCTGAGTTAATACGGTTGCGCTAACAAAGCTATTTGGAAGAACGGCATTACTACCACTCTTCCAAATATCACTGATGTCACTATTTACTTTGATTTATCCCAGCCTGCGCATCGGGCCGGTTCTCCACTACGTTCTTCTGCCCCACGCTCTCCTCACTTTGAGAACGTCCGCTGATCCCCTGCCCTTGCCCCTCCGGTGCACGGGTTGTGAGCGAGCCTTCCAGCGTCACATCGGGCTGGATGGGGCCGCGATGTACCGGACCGCTTCCCGGAGCATGTGCCGGGCCGCGATTGGTTGCCGTCTGCGCCCCTGTGTCCTCGCTGTACAAAGCGGCGTCTTCTCCGCGCGCTAGCGTGTTTGCAGAAACTCCCGGCTCCAGATCACTCTCTGCTACGTCATGGTTCTTACCGGACTCCGTATGCGGTGTCGTATTGATTGCCATTGCATCACCTCTCCCCTGCTTGGAAGGGCAAAGACTACAGTGCGTTGGCTGATGCTTTGACTTCCCGGTTCATCCACTTCTATGTGTTCCAATAAGCCCTATGATCGCAGATTTTGAAATCGGCAACGTCCATGTCGGGGCAGGCAGGCTTTTTCTCATCGGCGGTCCCTGCGTCATTGAGTCGGAAAGCCACGCCCGCACCATGGCTGAAAGCATCGGGCGCATTGCCGCTGACTTGCGGGTACCTTACATCTTCAAGGCTTCCTACGACAAGGCCAATCGCACGTCTGTCACCAGCTTTCGCGGTCCCGGTTTGCGTGAGGGTACCCGCATCCTGCGCACCATCGCTGAAACTACCGGCCTGCCTGTGCTTACCGATGTGCACGAGCCCTCGCACTGCGAGATCGCTGCCGAGGGTGCCGACGTGCTGCAAATTCCCGCTTTCCTGTGTCGCCAAACTGACCTGCTGGTAGCTGCTGGAAAAACCGGTCGCGCAGTCAACGTTAAAAAAGGCCAATTTGTAGCGCCCGGCGATATGGAGCATGCCATCGGCAAAATTCTGACTACCGGCAATGAGCGCATCTCGCTGACCGAACGCGGCACCACTTTCGGCTATGGCAACCTTGTGGTGGATATGCGCTCACTCGGCATCCTGCGTAAACTTGCGCCGGTTGTTTTTGACGGTACCCATTCGGTCCAGATGCCGTCTGCCGCGAACGGCGTTTCCGGTGGCCAACCGGAGTTTATCCCGCTGCTGGCCCGCGCTGCTGTGGCTGCCGGGATCGATGGCATCTTTCTGGAAGTCCATGACAACCCGGCAGAAGCCAAGTCCGATGGCGCCAACGCGCTTCGGCTCGACCTGCTCAAGCCGCTACTTGAGACGCTGCTGGCTTTGCACGCACTTGCGCCGAAGCGTCAGGGCTAAATCGCCTGCGGTCAGTGTGCCACTCTTCACAAGTGAAAAAAGCCCCTCTTGCGAGGGGCCACTCTGCCTTGGTTCTCATCGGTTGAAAGCTTGTTGCGGAGCATTTATTGCGTGGGGCCGCCCGCAGGTGCAGTCGAGGCCGCACCACCGGCGGGTGCACTACTTGCACCGGCTGATGAGCCCCCTAAACTGTTCTGCACCACGCTCACTCGCACTGAACTACCGGCTGGCGCAGCTGTGCCGTCCTGGAGCTTGGCATTCCCAAGCGCAATTTGATGAATCTTGTACACCGGAATCTGGTGCTCTTCCACGAGGTACCGTACTACGGCATCCGACATGTGCTGCGAGCTGGCGATACCTGCCTGCCCAGGTGTCCGCGAGTAGCCTGCTACCTCCACGGCATAACCTTTTTGCCCTTGAAGCTGCGTTGCTACCTGGTCAAGTGCCTCTTTAGCCTTTGCATTCAAGATCGTCTGCCCGGGGCGGAACCGCAGTTCCGTATCGGAGACCTTGGAATACTGATCAAGACCGGATACGGTCGTGTTCAGCTTTGTATTCTGAGAGTTTGCCTGTTGGGCAAGCTGCTGTGCCTGGGTAGCAGTAGTGTTTGCCGTGGAAGCACTTTGAGTCGCTTGATCGGCGGTGGTCTGCGCCTGGTGAATACCGGTTGCTGTTCGAGAATCGAGCGAGCGGATGTCATTCGCATTTTTAGACTGCAGCTGATCGAGCTCGTTCAAACGGCCTTTTACTGGATCAAGCTGGCGATTGACCCACTTCTTGCGTGCAAACGGGTTGAGATGACCCCAGAAGCCTTCTTTGGACGGCGGCGGTAATGGAGAGCCGGAAGCATAGGTACTGTTATCGGCAGGGTTGCTTGAGCCGCTAGCCTGGGTTGAGCTGGGCGCGGCTGTCGGTGCCGAAGTACCTTGAGCCGGGGTTTGCGCGATGGCCGGCAGTGCCATGGACGCGGCAAGCAGCAAAGCTGCGCTTGCGGAAATCTTGTTGCTGTTCATACTGTTTTACCTCTCGTAATTCACAACTTTAATATATTCAAGAGCGCCTTTGCAGATAGAGGGTTGCATCCCTGGCACCAAACTTCTCAATCCAGCTTCAATCCTTCAAACCGCCAGCTTTATAGCGTTAGAAATCAACAAGATAGCTCGAACTATGAAAATTAGGGGCTGGAACAGGTTTTGTCCAGAACTGAGACATGCCGCACGCTTCCATACGTTTCTGTACATTTCCAAGATGCAGCTTTAATCGCCTGGACAGCTTTCGTTCAGCGAGCTTCCACTGTGATGACTCGAACTTCCGGGTAGGCACCATCCCAGCTTTGCGGAACCGCGTCAAAAATCAGCCGGAAGGGCCGCGACTGTCCTGGCTTGATCGGCTCGGCACCTACCGGCTCTGTATCCACATAAGGTTCTCGAAAGCGGATCAGGTTGAGCGGCAAGGTATCTTTGGCGGCCAGCAGCCCGGTGAAATCCTTGAAGGTAACCTGCACAGTAATAGCGCGTACTGTTTGCGCACCATGGTTGCTGACTGTGCCGTCGAGATACGTCACCTTGCCGCCGGACAGGTTTGCAGAATCGCTCATTTTTACATCCGTGATGGGCAGTGAGGCGGCATATGCAGCCGGCGGAGCCAGGCCGGCACCACCGGGGTTTGCCTGCTCATTAGAGCGGCGACCCATAAGCAGTAATGCGAGCAGCACAACCGCCACTACCCCAACTGCAATTGCAACCGGCTTCCAGTCTCGCGGCTCCTTTGCCTGGGGCATGCCGCTGCTGAACAGCGCCCGTTCTGTCACATTGCTTTCGTGCTCGGGTGGCTGACCTGCTTCCATCATGCTTCTATCGTACCGCCGGGGCCTTGCATTTCACAGCGCATACATGGTTTGCAGTCCGCTGCTGCAAAAGGAAGTACAAAGGTAATGGTCATAATAAAAATTCACTTATAAAGTTGTTCTGCATTGCACACGCATACCGCCTAATAGGTAAAGTCGTTCTCCCTGAAAGGACCGGCCATGTCTGTCCCATTTCATGCTCCTATGCCATCTGCATCGCAACTGGGCGAGCGCCCATACCGCATTGCTGCGGTGATCGCCGCGCTGCTGATTCTGTTCACTACTGCTGTTTAGCTTTACAAAACCCTAACGAAATCTGGCCCGCTTGGCACCCTGCCGGTAATCCGCACCGTGCATTTCCACCGGTACACACATCTCCTGTAAGCGGGAACGCATACGCTCGCCGATACGGTCACCGAGCGATTCTTCTCGTAGGCTCTGACGCGCCATGGCACCGGCGTCACCTGGCGCAACGCCGCCCGGGGGCAAGTTCGGGTAGTTGGTGGTGATGATGGTGGTGCGCTTGTCGTTGTAGCGTGTGTTCAGGATGTGCGCAACGGTCTCCCATACCCATTCCGTCGGTTTGGCTGCACCCAGCTCATCGAGTACCAGCACTTCCGCTTCAAACACCGGCTGCAGCACCTCCAGCTCGGTGATCTGCACATGTGCGTTATAGGAGTTGGTGATGGACTTCAGCAGCTCCCGATAATCGCAGAACAGGCCCGACACGCCTTTTTCACTTACGAGCTTTTGCAGGATAGCCGTGGCAAGATGTGTTTTGCCGACGCCGATGGAGCCGGTAAAGAGCAACCCGGTACCATCATTTTCCCCTGGGTAGATTTCGACAAAGCGCTGCGCTGTATTCGCAGCCAGAAACAGATCGCCGTGCGCTTTGAAACTTTCCAGGGTGCAGGCGGCATAACGCGCCGGGATCTGCGCTCGCTGCTGCTGCAGGAACACTTTACGGGCATGCTGGCACTCGCACGGCTCGGCGGCGCGGCCGCCGCCGGCCTGGGCGATCACACGCATGCCCATCCCATCGCACAATACACACGGCGTCTCGCTCATGCTCCAGTATGGCAAACCGGCCAGCCTTGCACCGAAATAGACCGAGCCGCATCGAATTCTGTAGCAACCTTCATTGCCTCAGTACGCGGAGCGCGATAGCATAGTGAGATTGCGGAAAGGTTTTCAAGATCATGGCAAAACAAGGTATTCATCCTTCCTACGGCGAGATCAACGTAAAGTGCGCCTGTGGGACCGAGTTCAAGACGCGTTCGACACACAAGGGCAACATCAACGTGGAAATCTGCGCTTCCTGTCACCCTTTCTTCACCGGCAAGCAAAAGATGATTGATACTGCGGGTCGTATTGAGCGCTTCCGTCGCAAGTTTGCGCAGAAAGACGCACCGGCAGCACCGGCCGCCAAGTAAATCCTTGTAAAGAACACCGAAGCCTCCGCGCTTGGGCGTGGGGGCTTTTTCTGTCATATACCCGGAAGGCAAACGCTTGTGGCTAGAGGCTGGGACAACCCGACAGTTCACGCCATGCCTCCACAGGCACGTGTATCTGCGTCCCTGCAGATCGGCAATGTTCATGTGGCTCCGGCAACCGTGCTGGCA
>CAXSFX010000060.1:0-19619 GCA_964236655.1 uncultured Acidobacteriaceae bacterium
AGCCCTTCTAAAGCAGCACCCCGAGCTGCGCGGCAACTTTCACGGCCTGTGGGTATATGAGAGTACAAGCGCGGGCCAGACCTTTGCCGTGGAACAACCCATGAGCGCGCTGCCGTAGCTCGCGGTAGCATACAGGGAACATGCCGTTACCAGGGAGCACGTCCCCCACATCCGATTCCTCTTCGGGAAACAAACCGTTTTTGCAGCTTGTGGCCGAGCGGCGCTCTACGCCCGCCTTTGACAGCAGCCCTGTTGCCGGAGAAGATCTGCGAGCTATCCTGACAGCCGGCCTGCAGGCACCTAGCGGCTACAACCTGCAGCCGTGGCGCTTTATCGTGGTGCGCAGCGATGAAGGCCGCCGGCGATTGCGCGCAGCCTGCTTCAACCAGGCAAAGGTAGAAGAAGCACCTGCGGTGATTGTGGCTTGCGGTGACGCTGACGGCTGGCGGACCGGTGATCTTGAAGAAATGCTGCGGCTGGGACGTGAGGGCGGCATGGCACCGAGCTTCCTGGAGCAGATGCGCAGCAACATCCCGGGCTACCTGCGCGAACACCCCAACATGGCCGCCTGGCTCAACCGGCAGGTCACCTTGGCCCTTGCCACCATGATGTGGGCCGCGGAGTCACTGGGGTATGACACCGCTCCGATGGAAGGTTTCGATGCAGCGAAACTGCGTACCAGCTTGCGCCTGCCTCTCAGTTATGAGCCCGTGGCACTGCTTGCCATCGGCCGGGCAAAAGATCGGCAAAAACATAACAGCGGGCGGTTTGACATCAGCAGAACCGTGTTTGAAGAGGAGTTTGGAAAACCGCTTACAATCTAGCCATGTAGAAGGGTTTGAGGAAGCGAAGCAGCCTTTTCAAGCCGTCCGTTAGCTACTGAAATCGCATGGAGCCGCAGCAAGGTAAAGGCAGTACGGCATAGTGCATGAGCGGCAAGTACCCCAAACGCAAGCGAAGCAGCAATGGCGCAAACCAGCATTATCAGATTCATGAAATCCTGCATGTGCACTGTTCCAGTCTCTCTATCAGATGCCCTTTGAAGGCTCCGGATGCTTTCTGTTTCCAGCCGATTCTCGCAGACAATACCTCTAACTTAAGTAATGAGCTCCTATGAATCTCCATACGAGGTACCTTCTATGACACCCGCGAACTCCACTAGCTGATGCCTACAGCCATCACCCACATCTCGGTTCACGGCGCGCGGCAGCACAACCTGCGCGACATCAGCGTTCGCATCCCGCGCAACACGCTCACCGTGGTCACAGGGCTCTCCGGCTCCGGCAAAAGCTCGCTCGCCTTTGACACCATCTATGCCGAAGGGCAGCGCCGCTATGTAGAAACCCTCTCTGCCTACGCGCGGCAGTTCCTCGACCAGCTGGAACGGCCTGACGTAGATTCCATCGAGGGTCTGAGCCCGGCGATTTCCATTGAGCAGAAAACTACGAATCGCAGCCCGCGTTCGACCGTCGGCACCATCACTGAAATTTACGACTACCTGCGGCTGCTCTACGCCTCGGTAGGCGTGCCGCACTGCCCCAACTGCGGCCTTGCCATCTCGCGGCAGTCGCTGGAGCAAATCACCGACCGCGTCCTGGCGCTCGCATCCGGGGAGCGCATCACCATCTTTGCGCCGGTTGTCCGGGGCCGCAAGGGCGAGTTCAAAGAGCTGCTGGACTCGCTCGATTCGCAGGGCTTCCGCGCCCGCATTGACGGCGAGCTGCGCGACTTGGCCGAGCCGGTCACACTGGAACGCCGCAAAAACCACACGATTGAAGCCGTGGTGGATCGGCTGGTGCTGAAGCCCGACATGGATCGCAAGCGGATCGAAGGCTCCATCGGCAAGGCATTGCAGATGAGCAATGGACTGGTAGTCGTCCAGGTACACGCCACGGGCAGCAGTGAACCCCCGGCTGAGCAGCTTTACTCCTCTTCCATGTCATGCCCCAGCTGCGGCCTTGATGTGCCGAAACTCGAACCGCGCTCCTTCTCCTTCAACAGCACCTACGGCGCTTGCCCTACCTGCAATGGGCTCGGTTCCATCTATGACTTTGATGCGGCCAAGGTCATTACAGACTGGAGCAAGCCGCTGCTTGACGGCGCGCTCGGGCCCGGCTCCGGGTCGCAATATCTGCTCAAGCTGATCGCGCTGGCTGCTACCCGTTACAAGATCGACCTCAAACAACCCTTCGAGCAGCTGCCCGCCAAACACCAGGAAATCCTGCTGCTGGGGCCGGACAAGGCAGAAGGCCCCCGCACCGGGTTCCACGGCATCTTTGCCTGGCTGCGCGACTCGCTCAAAGAGTCGCGTTCGGAGAGCTACCGCGAGCAGATGCTGAGCTACATGACGCCTACCGACTGCCCCGCCTGCAAAGGCCGTCGGCTCCGGCCCGAGTCGCTGGCGGTCAAGGTCGGCGAGCTATCTATCTCCGAGTACACCGAGATGCCGCTGGCGCGCGCCCTTGATGCCGCGCGCGCGCTGACCTTCTCCACCCGCGACGGATTGATCGCCGAGCGGTTGCGGCGCGAAGTCGTCGAGCGACTTGAGTTCCTGAACGAAGTCGGCCTGTCCTACCTCTCGCTAAACCGCAGCGCGGCCACGCTCTCCGGCGGCGAAGGTCAGCGCATCCGGCTAGCTACGCAGATCGGGTCCAGGCTGCGAGGCGTGCTGTACGTGCTCGACGAGCCCTCCATCGGCTTGCACCAGCGCGATAACATGCGCCTGATCGCGGCACTTGAAAGCCTGCGTGACCTGGGCAATACCGTGCTGGTAGTCGAGCACGATGAAGACACCATTCGCCACGCCGACTACGTGCTCGACCTGGGCCCCGGCGCAGGCAAACTGGGCGGCTATGTGGTCGCCGAGGGCAAGCCCGCCGACATCATGGCCGCGCCGGAATCGCTGACCGGGCGCTACCTGTCCGGGCAAACGCCCATCATGCACCGCGAAGCGCCGCGTCCGCTTACCGGCAACTGGATCACGGTGGAAGGCGCAAAGTCGCACAACCTGCTCAACGTGACCGCGAAGATTCCGCTCGGCATCATGTCGGTCATCACCGGCGTTTCCGGCTCGGGCAAAAGCACGCTGGTCAACGACACTCTGTACCGCGCGCTGGCCCGTGAGCTGTACGGCTCGCGCGAAGAGCCCGGCAAGCACACCCGTATCAAGGGCTTCGAGCAGATTGACAAGGCCGTGCGTATCGACCAGTCGCCCATCGGTCGCACGCCGCGCTCCAACCCCGCGACGTATACGGGCGTGTTCGCCGCCATGCGCGACCTGTTTGCCCTGCTGCCCGAGTCGCGCGAGCGCGGCTACAAGCCGGGCCGCTTCTCCTTCAACGTGTCCGGCGGGCGTTGCGAGGCCTGCCAGGGCGATGGTCAAAAGCGTGTCGAGATGAACTTCCTGCCCGACGTCTACGTCCTGTGCGACATTTGCAATGGCCGCCGCTACAACCAGGAGACGATGGGAGTCAAGTTCAACGGCTACTCCATCGCCGACCTGCTGGAGCTGTCCATCGCTGATGCTCTGCCGGTTTTAGCCGATATACCCCAGGTACGCAACAAGCTGCAAACGCTGGTCGATGTCGGCCTCGGCTACATCCACCTGGGGCAGGCTGCTACCACGCTTTCAGGCGGCGAAGCACAACGCATGAAGCTGGCGCGCGAGCTGTCGAAGCGGCAAACCGGACGCACCCTCTACCTGCTCGATGAGCCCACGACGGGCCTGCACTTTGACGATGTACGAAAGCTGCTGGAGGTACTGCACAAGCTCACCGACCTGGGGAATACCATCCTGATTATTGAGCACAATCTCGACGTGATCCGCAATGCCGACTGGATTCTGGACATGGGCCCCGAAGGCGGCGAGGGCGGTGGGCGCATCATCGCGGAAGGCACCCCGGCGCAGGTTGCCGCTGTCCCTGCTTCGCACACCGGTGGTTTTTTAAAGCCGTACGTCACGATAGAGGAAGTCGTCATGGTCTCTCCGGCGCAAGCCGCGAAAACCGACAAGGCTGTGAAATCGGTTAAGGAAAATGGACGGGTGGAGCCAGTCAAACCGGCCAAAGCGGTCAAGCCGCGTAAGTCGTCCAAGGTCCCTACATCACTCGGGGAGACAGTGCAGTGAGCACAACCGAACCGGCTTTGCCGGAGCGTAATCTGCCAGCGCCTGAACTGGACTCAGAACCGGGCCCAGAACCGGGTATCACCGCGCTGGGACCCAACATGGGCCACCTGCTGATCCTTTTCATCCTGTCGGCGATCCTGCTCTTCGGTAGTCAGATTGCCTCGCTGGCCACCCTGCGCTACTTCCGCGTGTTCGGGCGACATTCCCTGCAAACCTATGGCACGCTGATGCAGGGAGACGCCCGCTGGCTGGTAGCGACTGAAGCTCTCGGCTATGCGCTGGTGCTGTGCGCGGCCATTCCGTTGTTCCGGGCTATCTGGCACCGGAGCTTTGCCGCCGGGTTGCATTGGAACGCCGCGCAGGCAGGCAGGCACCTGGGCCGCCTGCTGCTGGTGGGCCTGGGTTGCGGCTTGGGCATCGGGATGCTGGGCAGCGTACTGCCCATGCCCAAGGACCCGCCTATTCTGGCCGACCTCATGCGCTCACCATCGGGCGCATGGATGATGTTCATTTTCGGCATCACCGGCGCGCCGCTGTTTGAAGAAATGTTCTTCCGCGGTTTCCTGCTTCCGGCGTTTCTCAATGCATTCCGCTGGCTGTCGCTCAAAGGCGACCTGTCGCCGCGCGCCGTGGTCTGGCTCGGCATGCCCGCATCCGCATTGCTTACCAGTGTGCCGTTTGCGCTGATGCATGGGCAGCAGGTCTCGCATGCCTGGGCCCCGGTGTTGCTCATCGGCCTGGTTTCGTTGGTGCTATGCGCCGTGCGGTTGCGGCTCAACTCATTGGCCGGCAGTACCATTGTGCATTCCGCTTACAATTTCACCCTGTTTGCCGGCATTCTTGTGCAAACCGGGGGCTTCCGACACCTGGACCGAATCGCCCACTAAACACGTCGCCAAATAGCGAAATGTAAGTCATCTTGCACGTAGCGCAGCGAAGTCGAACGACCTGCTTTCCCTAACCTAACCCTTGCCCGAGGATTTAACTTGCCCCCTCTCAGGAACGACCATGCACATGCCCTGCTCCGCCTGCTAGCCACCCACTCCTTCCGCCTCGGCAGCTTCAAACTCTCTTCCGGTGCCGCCAGTGACTATTACATCGACTGTCGCGTAACCACACTGCACGCCAAGGGAGCCCGGCTCACAGGCCTTGCGCTGCTCGATCTATTCGCGGCTCACAAGCTGCACCCCGCCGCCGTGGGCGGGTTGACCATGGGTGCTGACCCGGTAGTGAGCGCGATTGCAATCGCCAGCGCACAACGCGCGCACGAGCAGTCCAGTCAGCCATTGGTGCACGGCTTCCTGGTCCGCAAAGGCGAGAAGGCGCACGGCACACGCCGACGTATCGAGGGCTTTTCTGAGCCGGGAGCAAAAATCGTCATCGTGGACGACGTATGTACCACCGGTGCCTCAACCATCGAGGCCATCGCAGCCGCGCGCGAAGCAGGCATGGAGGTACTGGGAGCCGCCTGTTTGGTCGAGCGTACAGAAGCCGAGGGACGATCGGCGGTAGAAACATCTCTGGACGGTGCGCCGTTCTTAAGCCTGTTTACTGCCGCGGATGTACGCAAAGAGCATGTTGCGCAGATGCCTCTTTAGAAGACATCTGCGCCTCGCTCTGGGGGAGGGAGCTTATGGCTGGGCTGTACCTGCACCGGAACCGGAACTCGATACCGGCTGGTTCGTCAGCAGCTGCACCTCAACACGACGGTTCTGTGCGCGTCCGGAGGCAGTGTTATTGCTGGCAACAGCCTTGTCCTTACCTAACCCTATCAGGTAAAAGCGATGCGCCGGTACCCCGTATTGCGCCGCCAGGTATTGCACCACGGCCTGCGCACGCTTGTCGCTCAACTCGTAGTTGTACGCCGCGCCGCCCACGGAGTCGGTACCGCCGGTAAGCGACAACAGGTAGGAGTGCTGGGCAGCCAGTTGCGTTCCAAGTCCATCAAGCTGCGACTTGGCCTGCGAGTTCAGGTCGGCCTTGTTGAAAGCGAAATTGACGGACACATCGCCCACCTGCTTGTAGGTATCCAGGTTGGCTACCACGCTGCCCAGGGTATCAGCGCGATGCACCGCATCCTGCGCATTGCCCTGCGCCGTACCGGCTGCGGAGTTTGCCGCGGTAGCCGATTGTTGCGCATTGTTCGCCGAACTCAATGCTCCGTTCACGCCACTGCTGGTGCGCTTGTCCAGCTCATTCAACGACCGGTTGTTGGCAGAGGTCTTATCCTCCAGCTCATTGGTACCGTTGATAACGGGCGTAGTTTGATTGCGTACGGACTTCTTTGTAGTGCAGCCGGTCAGCAGCGTAAGGGCAAGCAAGGAGCAGCCAAGAGTCCGGGGCTGAAAAAAAGGCTGGAGAAAAGGTTTTAGCATCGGCGTTTTCACCTCTAGTATCGTTTGGCGTTGAGCATCTGCCAAAGAGCTGTGATGCACGGGAGAGGCCAAAGAGTGCCTTTTTTGGAAATGCTGCACAACGCAGGTTTGCAACAGCTTGACACCGGCCTGGATTCCCTTGCAAATGTACTTTTACCGACCCCTCAAGGTATTCCCAGCCAACGCAGGCGAAGGTACCGCCCGGTTACCATGGAGGAGACGCCATGGATCTCCAGGAAAAAATCAGGACTATACCGACCCGCCCGGGTGTGTACCTGTACAAGGACGCGGATGGAACCGTCATCTACGTCGGCAAGGCCAAGAACCTGCGCTCGCGGACGCGCTCGTACCTGCTGGCGGCCTCGCAGGCGCATGCCAAGACCGGCTCCCTGATGCGCGAAGCCGTCGATATCGACTACATCCTGGTCGATAACGAAGGTGAAGCGCTCGCGCTTGAAAACAACCTCATCAAACAGAAGAAACCGCGCTTCAACATCTTGCTGCGCGACGATAAGACTTACCCTTACGTCAAGCTCACCATGGGCGACCGCTTCCCCAAGGTCTTTGTCACGCGCCGCCTGCGCAAGGACAAGGGTGCCTACTACGGCCCGTACTTCCCCGGCAACCTGGCCTACCGCATCGCGGAGCTGCTGCACCGCTCGTTCCTGCTGCCCTCGTGCAAGGTTGACCTGAGCCGCTACCACCCACGGCCCTGCCTGCAGTACTACATCAAGCGCTGCCTGGGCCCTTGCGTGCAGGACCTGACCACGCCCGAGGCTTACGGTGAAAGCGTGCACGACGCGCAGATGTTCCTTGAAGGACGCGGCGCGGAGCTGGGCAAGCAGATCGAAGATCGCATGCAAGCCGCCGCGGAAGCCGAGCTGTACGAGTTGGCCGCCAAGTACCGCGACCTGCTGACCACCGTGGACCAGTTGCGCGAGAAGCAGCGCATGGCTACCACCGGCGAAGACGATGCCGACCTGTTCGGCTACCACTACGAGCAGGGCATGCTGGCCGTCAACCTGTTCCACGTGCGCAACGGCAAGATCGTAGACCGCCGCGAGTTCTTCTGGGAGGACATCCCGGACCTTGAAATACGGGACGAACTGAAAGAGGAGGAAGAAGCCGTCCTTGTCACGGATGCTGTCACCGATGCCGTCACGGATGCCGTCACGAACGCCGCAAAGACCTTCGATGCCGGTGCTTTCTTCGCTTCCCTGCTCAAGCAGCTCTACTTGGATCAGCCCTATGTGCCCGCCGCTATCTACACACCGGTAGATTTCAGCGACCGCGACCTGCTTGCCTCGGCGCTCTCAAAACGCGGGCGCAAAGTCTGCATTGAGGTGCCGCAGCGCGGCGAAAAGCGCTCCATGCTCGACCTGGCCGGCACCAATGCCAAGCAGAGTTACGACCAGCGTTTCCGCGTGCTGAAGCCCAGCGAGAAGGCCATCGCAGAAGCGCTCGAAGACGCCCTCATGCTGCCTGAAACCCCCACCCGCATCGAGTGCTTTGACATCTCCCACATCCAGGGGTCGGAGACCGTCGCCAGCATGGTGGTATGGGAAACCGGCGGCATGAAGAAGTCTGACTACCGCAAGTTCCAGATCAAGACTGTCACCGGCGTCGATGACTTTGCCTCCATGCGCGAGGTAATCCAGCGCCGCTACAAGCGCCTGCTGGAGGAAGACAAACCCATGCCGAGCCTCATTTTGGTAGACGGAGGCCTGGGGCAGCTGCATGCAGCGGCGGCGGCACTGGAAGAGATCGGCTTGACCACGCAGCCGCTTGCGTCCCTTGCCAAGCGCGAGGAGCTGATCTATGTCCACGGTAACGGCAGTGACTCTGATACGGACCCGATCGTGCTGGAGCGGCGCTCGCCGGTGCTGCACCTGGTGCAGCGTATCCGCGACGAGTCGCACCGCTTCGCCATCTCCTACCACCGCAAGCGGCGCGAAATGCGCGACCGCGACTCTGAACTGCTGGAGATTGAGGGCGTAGGCGCGCGTACTCGCATCCGGCTGGTGGAGCATTTCGGCAGTGTTCGCTCTGTAGGAGCAGCCGGTATTGAGGCGCTTACCGCGGTTGTGCCTCGCAAGACTGCGGAGCGTATCCATGCTCATTTTCAAGCCGAACTCAAGGAGCCGCAAGGCGCTACGGATCTCATACCCAAAAAGTTGCCGGTACCGAACGGCAATTTGCTTCTTCCAGTCCTGCCAAATGCTTGAGGCTTCCGTACGCATTTTTCTGACAAGCTGGTGTAAAAACGGGAGTACAAATCGCATTCCTGCCATTACCCTCATCTCAGCATGAATCAGGCATGAGCACACAACTTCAATCGCTGGCCTATCCCCGAACGCCGGAACGTCAACCCGAGCGACGGCGACCCGACACGTTGATTCCTCTGCTCGTGCTCTTCGGGGTAGTTCGGTTCCTGCTGCAAATCGGCATCAATTCGCTGTCGATCCATGCCGGTTACGGCATTTACCGCGACGAGCTTTATTACCTTGTGTGCGGAAACCACCTGGCTGCCGGGTATGTCGATCATCCTCCGCTGGTCGCGCTTCAGGCTCGCCTGGCAGACCTGCTGTTCGGCCACACCAACCTCATCGCCTTCCGGCTGCTGCCCGCGCTGGCCGGTTCGCTGACCGTGGTGCTTACCGGCTTGCTCGCAACCACGCTCGGCGGCACGCGCAAGGCTGCCGCCCTGGCCATGCTGGCAGTGCTGCCTGCACCCGTTTTCCTGGCTACGCAAAGCTTCGTTTCCATGAACGCGTGGGACCCCGTGTTGTGGATGGCTGCCATGCTGGCCCTGCTCCGGCTCATTGCAGTGCCGACGGCAACGAGGTGGTGGGTGCTGCTGGGTCTCAGCGTCGGGCTGGCGTTTGAAAACAAGGCTTCTGTTCTATTTTTCATTGCTGCCCTGCTGCTGGCCCTGCTGGCAACCTCGGCGCGCAGCCTGCTGCGTACACGCGGCTTCCTTCTTGCCGTCGGGCTTACTCTGCTGCTTTCGCTGCCCAATCTCTGGTGGCAAGCGGCGCACGGCTTCCCTACCTGGGAGTGGCTGAAGGACGTGCAGCACAGCGATAAAGATGTGCTGCTGCCGCCGCTGCAATTCCTGCTGCAGCAAGTGCTCATGTTGTCGCCTTTGCATTTGCTGGTATGGCTGCCGGGCTTGCTGTGGCTGCTTGTGGGGCGCTCGGGCCGCCCTTGGCGCGCTGCCGGGTTGCTGTACCTGTTCTTCCTGGCGATCATGATGGCCCTGCATGCCAAGGAATACTATCTTGCGCCCATCTATCCGCTCCTTTTTGCTGCCGGAGCCGTGTTCTGGACAGAGTGGGCTGACGCTTCAAGGACGCGCATCAGGGTTGTGGCTGCCTATACCGCTCTGATGACGATGTTTGTCCTGTTTTCGGCACCATTCGCCGTGCCTGTTCTTTCGCCTGCGAACTTTGTCTTCTACAGCCACTTCATGCACTTCGAGCTCACAGAAAGCGAGCAACATACGCCGACGCCTCTGCCTGAGTTCTTCGCGGACTACCTGGACTGGCAGCCGCTGGTGCAAGATGTGAGCCGCACCTATCATGCCTTGCCACTTGCGGAGCAGCGGCAAACCGGCATCATCACCAGTAATTACGGGCAGGCAAGTGCGATCGATATCCTCGGCAAGCCGCTCGGATTGCCAGAAGCCATCAGCGGCCACCAGAACTTCTGGCTGTGGGGCTCGGGCGGCAACTCCGGCAAGGAGATGATCGTGGTCACCGATGCTTCTCCATCCGCAATGCTGCGCGTCTACCGAAGCTGCACCGTGGCTGACCGGCAGACCTACAAATATCAGATGCCCTGGGAGCAACGCTACATCTACGTGTGCCGCAACCGGTACCAGCCGTTTAGCAGCAGCTGGGATGCGGTCAAGTTCTATCGCTGAAGCTGCTGTCAACAAGATCACCCCAACGGATTGTTAATCCGGGAATGACTTGACTTGGCTCGACTTAATTCGGGGTTGGCTAGGTTAACCGGAAAAAGTAGACCCATTACAAGTGCTCTAAAGCAAAAGCAGGATTAGTGTCACATAAGAGAACGGCGTCATCCGAGCGCAGAGCACATATAAGAGAACGATGTCATCCTGAGAGAAATGCACATACAAGAGAACGATGTCATCCTGAGAAAAGCGCAGCGAAGCCGAAGGACCTACTTTTAAAAAAGTGGTATCATCCTGATCGAAGCCGAAGGACCCGCTTTCACCTTTAATCTTCGCACACCGCCTGGGAGAAAGCAGGTGCTTCGCTTTCAGTTAACGCTCGCGTACCAATTAAACTAAAAGCAAGGTTAGTGCCATATAAGAAAGCGGTGTCATCCCAAGCGGAGCGCACGTATAAAGAACAGTGTCATCCTGAGCGCAGCGAAGTCGAAGGACCTGCTTTTACCTCTAACCTTCGCGCAACGCCTGGGAGCAATCACGTCCTTCGGCTCCAGTTAACACTTGCTCCAATTAAAGTAAAAAGCAAGGTTAGTGCCATATAAGAGAACAGCGTCATCCTGAAGGGAGCGCATTTATAAAAAACGGTGTCATCCTGAGCGAAGCGCAGCGAAACCGAAGGACCCGCTTTCACCTTTAATCTTCGCACACCGCCTGGGAGCAAGCAGGTCCTTTAGCTCCAGTTGGCACTTGCGACACAATCAAAGCAAAAGCAAGGTTGGTGTCACGTAAGAAAACGGTGTCATCTTAAGCGAAACGCCCATATAAGAAAACAGTGTCATCCTGAGCGGAGCGCAGCGAAGTCGAAGGACCTGCTTTTACCTTTAATCTTCACGCAACGCTTTGGAGCAAGCAGGTGCTTCGGCTCCAGTCAACACTTGCGACACAATTAAAGCAAAAGCAGGGTTAGTGTCACGTAAAAAAACGGTGTCATCCTAAGCGAAACGCCCATATAAGAAAACATTGTCATCCTGAGCGAAGTCGAAGGACCTGCTTTTTGCCTTTAAACTTCGCGCAACGCTTTGGAGCAAGCAGGTTCTTCGGCTCCAGTTAACACTTGCACCAACTAAAGCAAAAAGCAAGGTTAGTGCCATATAAGAAAACAGTGTCATCCTGAGCAGAGCCGAAGGACCTGCTCTTACCTTAATCTTAGCGCAACATCCGGGAAGCAAGCAGGTCCCTCGCTTTCAATTAACACTTGCCACACAATTAAAGCAAAAGCAGGGTTAGTGTCCTACAAGAAAACAGTGTCATCCTGAGCGAAGCCAAAGGACCTGCTTTTACCTTTGAACTTAGCGCAACGCTCAGGAAGCAAGCAGGTCCTTTAGCTCCAGTTGGCACTTGCAACACAATTAAAGCAAAAGCAAGGTTAGTGTCCTATAAGAAACAGTGTCACCCTGAGCAAAGCCGAAGGACCTGTTTTTGCCTTTAACCGTCGCGCAACGCCCAGGAAGCAAGCAGGTCTTTCGCCTCCAACTAACACTTGCGCGCCAACTTCTACCTACGATAACCCAAATTTCGCGCGTATTAAGCCGGCACTGCTCTTAATCAAAACTCGTATAAATGCCCTAGTGCAGTGTAACCGTAATCCGGCGCTGGTCCCCACCCGCCGTCTCCATCACAATCTCACCCGCCGCCCGCCTCTGGATTGAAGGAAACTTCTCGCCCCACTCCACAAGTACAAGCGCATTATTTTCCATGAACTCATCAATTCCCAACTGCTCCACCTGCCGCTCATTTTCAAGCCGGTACAGATCCAGGTGGTACAGCGAGACCACCTTGCCTTTGTACTCGCCTTCATACTCGTGGACCAATGTAAATGTAGGGCTGGTCACCTCATCGGGTTCCGCCGCGCCAAGCGCCTCCGCAATCCCTTTCACCAGGGTCGTCTTGCCCGCACCAAGGGTCCCGGTCAGGATTAAAAGCACCGGCAGCGTAAGCTTTTCCAGCAGCTGCGCCCCGATGCGAATTGTATCCGTTGCGCTTTTTGTCTCAAATTCCAGCTTGCGCGTAGCTAGCTCTTCGCCCATTTCGGCATGCCCTCCCACCAAACATACCCGTCTTTGCCTCGTGAGCGATAGCGAAATGCCCGCCACAAGTTTGACAGCACATCCGTGACCAGCAACGTGTGTTCATCCTGGTCTCGCACGGCAATATCTGCAGCCAGGCCATGCAGGTACACGGCAGCTTCTACCGCCTGCTCCCCCTGTTGCGGGTACTGCGCCACCAGCGCCGCGACCAACCCGGTCAGCATATCGCCGGAGCCACCTTTCGCAAGCCCCGGATTTCCAGTCGTATTCACCGCAATCATGCCGTCCGGGTGCGCGATCAGCGTGCGCCAACCCTTGAGTACCAGCGTGACTTCGTACTCCGCCGCAAACCGCCGCGCCAGGCCGATGCGGTCCGCCTGCACCCCGGCAATCGGCATCCCGGCAAGCCGTGCCATCTCGCCGGGATGCGGCGTCAGCACCACTGGATGCTTGCCCCGCCCAGGCCGGTCTCGCAGCTTGCTCATATCTTTTGCCAGCACATTCAGCGCATCTGCGTCGAGCACCAGCGGCACCTCCGCTCGCTCCAGCAACGCATACACAAGGGCTGCCGCGCTCTCGCTCTCACCAAGCCCCGGGCCTGCGGCGATAACGGTCTTTTTCGTCAGCACTGCATGAAGTGGATCGCTGCCCGGCTGTGCGAAGAAGCTCCCATCGAGCTGCCCTTGCGCGTCCTCAGGCAACGGCGTAGTCATCAGCTCCGGCGCAATCAGGGCTACATTGTTCAAGATCGACGCAGGTACCGCCGCTGTAACCAGCCCCGCGCCCCCTCGAAGCGCAGCCAAGGCCGCCATGGACGGCGCGCCCGACTTGCCATGACTGCCCGCAAACAGCACGACATGGCCATGCCGTCCCTTATTATCATCCGCCTGACGCGGAGCTTCCGTAATGCGCTTGGCCGCACCGGCCCAGCGCAGCTTCTGTGAAGACAGAATTGCCTCGTCCGGCGATCCGATATCTGCAATAACAATCGGCTTGTTCGCCGAGCCGGTTAGGTTACCGAAGGCATGCGCCAATTTCGGCGCGGTAAAAGTGATCACTGCATCCGCCCGCATCGCTCCAGCTTGTTCATACGCAAGCGAGTCCGCGTCCCAGCCCGAGGGCAGGTCTACTGCCAGCACCGGTGTCGGCATGGGCTGGATCATGTCTCGGACTGCTGCTGCCAATCCGCGCAAAGGCGGTTTGAAGCCGGTGCCCACCATGGCGTCCAGAATCAGGTCGGCCTCGGCGAACAGCTTGGCGATTAACGCCGTGTGCAGGTCACCTTCAGAAACGATCTCGGTGACAGGAACAGCAGGCTGCGACTTGGCAAACATCGCCGCCGGATCGCCGGTCAGCTCATCTCGTCGGCCAAGCAGTAGAACGTGCGGACTGCGCCCCGCAGCCGCCAGCGCGCTTGCCGCCATCAGTCCATCGCCCCCGTTGTTGCCTTTTCCGCACACAACCACGATCTGCCGCGCATCCGCGAACTCCGCAAGCGCAAACCGCGCTACCGCCTCCCCGGCATGGGTCATTAGCCGGATTGAAGAAATTCCGTACTGCTCAATCGTTAGGCGGTCTGTCTCCCGCATCTCCGCCGCTGTAAGAATCTTCATGGCACCTCTGCACACAGCGATGGCCTCTGTTCCCAGAGGCCATTCTGCTATTTAGGATGCGGCTCTACCGAGAAGAACCGGGAGTGACGAGGCTGGTATTCTCCTTGGAAGCAAAATAGCTGTGATCCCACATATTCTTATAAAACAGCCCGGTTAGCTCCGCTGCTCTCGGTCCAAAGGTCGCCCGTCCACCTTCCAGAAAGATCACCGTCACAATGCGCCCATACTGCTGCGTGTCCGCAAAGCTGGCAAACCATCCAAAACGTGTGCCGTTGTTTGAGCACGTCCCGGTTTTACCCATGACTGGAAATTGATTGAAAGATGCGCGCAGGGAACGTGCCGTCCCGTAGCTTTCATCCACGGCCCCCGCCATCCCGGGCTCAATTTCAGGAACAAGATTCTTGATGTTGAGTTCGCGCTTGATCTTGGGCTGAAACGCCGCGATCTGCTGGGGCGTCGTCGGGTGCTGCAAATAATAGAGTGTGCCGCCATTTGCAATAGCCGACACAAGACCGCCTAGTTGCAGCGGGGTCATGGACACTCCCTCACCGAAGGAGCACATGCGGCCTACCCCACCCTTGGAATCCGGCAGCGGCTGCGAAGGATAAATACCGAGCTGCTCATTCGGGATGTTATAACCGGCAAGCTCACCCAGGCCAAACTCGTTGGCATAGTGGCGAACCCGCTCGAATCCCAGTCGGCGGCCCAGCACTTCAAAAAATGGATTGATCGAGCGTGCCAGTGCGTACGTCAGGTTGACTGAGTAGTTGCCGCCCAGGTTAACTGGCGTGTCCTTCGTGATAATCCCTTCAGACAATGCCGCCAGCGCGACTGAAACCTTGATCGTCGAGCAAGGCTCGGCTCCGCTCGATAATGCCAGCTTCTGGTTCACCATGGCCAGGATGCGGCCATTATCCGGATTGATCGCAACCACGGTGCCGTACATATTGCCCAGCGCATCGATCGCAGCCTGTCGTACCACCGGGTCTTCGCCTGCGGTGATGTCTCCCTGGCTTAGATCAGTGCTGGTAAACGAATCAGCCGAGAACTGCTCACGGTAGCGATGGCGTGTCGCCACACGGACCAGGCGACCGTGGCGACCACGTACCAGTTGGCTGGCACCGGCAGTGTGGACACCACCCGCCGCACGACGGCTGTGCTCAAGCTGTGCCATGTGGCGACGCGCCCTGGGGCTCTCCACCACACGGTGCGCCGCTCGGGCATGGCCGCGCCGACTGCTGGTTGTAGCAAAGCTGCTGAGCGGCAGCAGAAGCAGAACAAATACCGCGAAGACTCTCAGAAAACATTTCATTCGGCCTCTCAAATTTGCTCCAGATCCACCCAGCTCAACTTGCAATCGACGCAGCCCCACTCAGTTCCACTGCCGGGATGGTGCGTTATCCCGCAGGTGCACATTTAAATTGGTATGCGATGCACTCACTCTAGCAAGCTTTACCCTCCCCCAAGAACAATAGTGCTCGCCTAGTTACCTCCGCGTCGCAGAAAGGCCGGAATCTCCAGCTCATCTTCCCTGTGAGGGTGAAGCTCAGGCTCAACGGCGCGCGCGTGTTCGACACTGTTTGCTTTGAATGGAAACGGACTTTCCGGCTCGCTCTTCCACTCGGCAATCGCAGGTGCCGCAAACTCGCTCCGGGCTGACGAGCCGGATGAAGAGGCGGATGAAGACGGTGCCGGGTTCCATTCTTCCTCCATCTCACTGGCAAAGCGCGGTTTCTCCGTAGGCGCGGCAGGCGGTCGAGCCGGTTTCGGCGTGCTTAGCGAAGCTAAAGCTGACTTGTCCGAGCCTTTTGGACGGTCCTGCCGGAACCCTGTCGCAATCACCGTAATCTTCACGTCATCCCCCATGGTTTCATCCAGCACGGCACCGAAGATGATGTTCGCATCCTCATGCGCAGCACTCTGGATCAGCGTGGAAGCCGCGTTCACCTCGCTCAGCTTGAGCGAAGACGAGCCGGAAATATTAATCAGGATGCCGCGCGCCCCGTCAATCGCGCCATCTTCAAGCAGCGGCGAAGCCATGGCCGCCTGCGCCGCGGCAATCGCACGGTTGTCGCCCGCGCGCATGGCCGTGCCCATCACCGCATACCCCATGCCCGCCATGGTCGTCTTCACATCGGCAAAGTCGCGGTTGATGATGCCTGGAATCGTGATGATGTCCGAAATCCCCTGCACGCCCTGCCGCAACACATCGTCCGCCACGCGAAACGACTCAAAGAAACCGGCGTCCTGCGCTACCGCCAGCAACTTCTCGTTCGGAATCACGATCATGGTATCGACAGAATCCAGCAGTTCCTGCATGCCGCGCTCTGCCTGCGCCATGCGGCGCTTGCCTTCAAAGCCGAACGGCCGCGTAATTACCGCAATGGTCAATGCCCCCATCTCGCTCGCCAGTGAAGCAATCACCGGTGCCGCCCCGGTCCCCGTACCGCCTCCCATACCGGCTGTTACAAAGACCATATCGGCACCTTCCAGCGCTTCGATAATCTTTTCTGAGTCTTCCAGTGCCGCCCGTCTGCCCACATCCGGGTTAGCACCCGCGCCCAGGCCGCTGGTTAGCTTTACGCCCAGCTGCAGCTTCACCGGTGCCGATGACAGCTGAAGCGCCTGTACGTCGGTGTTGGCAACGATAAACTCCACACCCTCAAGCCGGGCTGCGATCATGCGATTGACTGCATTGCCGCCTCCACCGCCCACGCCGATAACCTTGATCTTCGCCCCGGTAGGAACTTCATCGTGGTACTGAATCCGCATCGCTTCGCCCTCATTCATTGAAAACTCCCTGTCTCCTAGCCTAAATACTTCCCGCAAACATCGCTCGCACCTTGGCCCGCAGGGAGCCGTCTTCTTGCGCGCGCATGGTAATAGTGCGATGCGCATAGAGCATCAATCCCACCAGCACGGCATACTCCGGCTGCTGCAGCTCGCCCGGCAGGCGTGACAACGGTACGGGCGTACCCACCCGCGCGGGCACCCTCAAAATGCTTTCCACAGTGTCAAGCAGCCCGGCCATCCTTGCGCCGCCCCCTACCAGCACACAGCCCGCACCCAGCGCCTCCAGCACCGCCCCGGTACGCAGACTCTCGCGGATCAGCGAGAACAGCTCCCGCGCGCGCGGCTCCAGGATTTCCGCCAGAGCGCGTTGCCGGATGCTGGGGCGCGGCTGCCCGTCCTCCCCGTCCCATCCGATCTCGCTATCCTGCGGAATCGCCGTAACCACAGCGTGCCCGTACTCGCACTTCAGGTACTCGGCATCAGGAATGCCAAGGTGCAACCCCATGGCCAAGTCATTCGTAAAGTGGTCGCCGCCTACCGGGATCACCGCGCTGTACACCACGGCACCCTCGTAGTACACAATCAGCTCGGTCGAGCCCGCCCCAATGTCGATCAGGCACGCCCCCAGCTCCCGCTCGTCAGTCGACAGCGAGCTCTCCGCCGCCGCCAGCGCCTCGTACACCGTCTCCGTCACTTCAAGCCCGGCCTTGTTGGCGCAGGTCACCAGGCTCTGGTGTGCGCTCGCCGAGCAGGTGGCCATATGCAGCAGCACTTCCAGCTGATGACCCACCATGCCCACCGGGTCATGGATGCCCGGCACCTCGTCCAGCAGAAAGTGCTGGGGCAGCAGGTGCAGCACCTCTCGATCCCCCGCGAGCGTGATCGTACGGGCGCGCTCGGCGGCGGCCCGCACATCCTCCCGCGTAATCTCGCGCATCTTTGACCCCAGCGCAATACCGCCCTGCGAGTTGAAGCCGCGCACATGGGCACCGCCGATACCTGCAAAGCACTGCTCCAGCACCACTTGCGCAGACGCTTCCGCCCGCACTGATGCCTGGTTGATCGCCTCGGTCACCGGCTTCAAATCCGCGATAATGCCGCGCCGGATGCCTGCGCTCCGTACCGCGCCATGGCCCCGGTAGCGCAACGAGCCATCCCGCAGCTCAGCCACCAGCATCCTGGTCCAGCTGCTGCCGACGTCCAGTACCGCCAGCACGCCTTCACCTTTTATAGTCATTCGCCGTGCCCGGTACGCAGCGGCGGCCGTGCGCCGTAATGCGCTACCCAGTGCAAGCGGTTGTCCGGTCCGGAGCGCGTCTGGGTATACCAGACACCCTTCCTTGCAGGTCCATGCCCAGCACTGTGCGCCACCGCATTATGAACCGTATGAACCGCATGAGCCACCGCCCCTGTCGATCTGTGAGCCACTGTATGAGCAGGCGATGCTGCCTTGGGAGCAGGCCGGGCAGGTTCACCGTGCTTGACCGCTGCCGCCTGTGCTTCCGCTTCATCCGCCTGCGCAGCATCGGCCATCTTCAACACCACCTGCCGGTCATAGCGAAGATCCACCGCACTCAGGTTTGGATACTGCTGTCGCCACTCCGCCAGGTGCTCCTGGTAGGAGTGATAACGCTCCAGAAAATCGCTGTTTCCAAAGTGCAGCAGGATGTCGCTTCCCTGTGCGGGCACCACCGCGCGCACATCATCCAGGCTGCTCAGGTCCACCTCACTCAGCTGTGAGGAGATCTTCGCACCGCCCGCTCCAGGATAAGGCTCATCCAGCGCCGATACAAAGCTTTGGTACAAGTGCATGCGCTCGGCACGCTCCCCAGGTGGTGCCGCCGGGTCGAGCCCGGTCACCACGGGAAACGAATAGTGCCGCGCAGCAAGGGTAGCAGGCAGCATGGGCAGCAGGACGCCCTCGCTATCCACCAGTTCAATCTGGCGGCCTACCCGCACAAAGGCAGCCGGAATGCGCTCCTCAATCGTCACCCGCAGCGTGTTCGGCAATACGCGCATCACGGTCGCATGGCGCACCCAGGGCTGCGCCTCAAGCGCCGCCCGGCGCGCAGCCAGGGGAACAAAGAAGACATTCCGTCCAATATCCGAGCCGAACACATTGACCAGCTCCGTCCGGCTGAGCTCGGTAATGCCGGTTGCCTGGATAGAAGCCGACGAGTCAATGCGGAAGTGCGGATCGTGCATGAGGAACGAGCGTACAGCCCAGAAACCAAAACCGAGCAGGCCGAGCACAGCAAGGAGGCAGACCGCGATCAGCACACGGCCCACTCGCGTGCGAGCCAACGCTCGCAGACGCTCACCCTTTTGCGGGGGCACACGACGGCGGCTGCGCAGAAACTGCTCCGCATCTTCCCCAGGCTCAAGGTCCGGGTCATAATTTGGAACAAGGGTAGGCTCAGCGCGATCCGGCGCAGCCCGGCGCGCGCGCTTCCCACCGGAGCGCAGAGGTGAAACCGGCACCGCGGGACGTAGAAACGCTTCGTCCTCCTCAGACGCATCCTCTGCGAGAGCGGGAGATCGCGGGCTACCGTTTAATGCTTTCAGTTGTGCCACACCTGAGCAAGGTCGTGGGAATCGCCATCCTGAATATAGCCTGCCATACACGTGCTTGGAACGCTTGCCTCAGAAAACAAGGGGTTTGACTCACCGTGGTAACCGGGGTGGAATAGTTGCACAGCTTCAATC
>CAXSFX010000061.1:0-19415 GCA_964236655.1 uncultured Acidobacteriaceae bacterium
ACATACCATGCAAAAAATGCAAGCACCAACAGCATCACCGCCACCCCGCCCCAGCGGATGCGAGTATCCGGCTGCCTTGATTCTCCTTTGCGAGCCTTGCCTACATTTTCCGCGAAGTCTATCCAGGTCTGGTCATCGTCTTTGATCTGTCCGCTGTCATGGTATGCCTGGAGGTAACGCTGCACCCAGGCATCCTCATCCATGCCGCATGCCCGCGCGTAACCGCGCACAATACCTTTGTTCAGAACGCCCCCAGGCAGTGCGTTGAAGTCCTCTCCTTCAAGCGCCAGCAGGTGCCGCGCGCTAATCTTGGTGACGCCCGTAATACTCTCAAGCGCTACCCCGCGCGACTCTCGCTCCCTACGCAAATCTTGTCCAAATTGTCCCATGCCGCGAACCCTCACTGACCTCGACGCTCTGCTTTACGGTAGTGCCGTTTTCCCGCACACGTCAAAACTTCGTTACTGGAATACTCACTCGATGACGCGAGATCCATACATGCAGGCCTTCCGCGCCAAAAGCCGCTTTGCTACACTTTGGGTGGCTCCGTAGGTATCACTCATCCATGAACAAGCTAGTCATCGGCAACCTGCTCTACCGGCCTGTCCGGACCTTTATTACCATGATGGCAGTCGCCATTGAAGTGGTGATGATCCTGTCAATCGTCGGCATCATGGTCGGGATGCTGGCAAATTCACGCTCAGAAGTCAGCGGCATCGGTGCTGATACGATCGTTCGCCCGGCTAACTCAAGCTTCATCTCGGCCATCGGTGGTGCCCCCGTGCCTGCTTCGATCACAGGGGTTCTCACAAAGCTACCGCACGTTGCCGTTGCCGCCCCGGTCATTACTGACCTCAGCACCGTCGGCTCGGTTGAAACCATCTGGGGCATCGATTATGCAAGCTACAACGCCCTGAAGCCGTTTGTGTTTCTCGCCGGCGGTCCATTCCAAGGGCCGAACGATGCGCTGATCGATGACCTTGAAGCCAACAAGAAACCCGGCCACCATGTCGGCGACATCATCCAGATCAAAGTTCACCCATTTCGAATCGCGGGCATTGTCCAACAGGGAAAAGGCGGCCGCAAGTATGTGCCCATCCAGACTTTGGGCGCACTCATCGGGAGCCCAACCAACGCTTCGCTCTTCTACCTTCGATCTGACAATCCCGCGAACCAGGAGCTGGTCGAACGGGAAATCCATGCCGTGCCGGGCCTCAGCCAGTACAACGTGCAGTCACTCCCGGAGCTCCTGTCTCAGCTCACGGCATCGAACCTCCCTGCGTTTACCCCGGCCCTCAACTCCGTTATCGGCATTGCTGTCATCATCGGCTTCCTTGTCATATTTCAATCCATGTACACCGCCGTCATGGAGCGCACACGCGAGATCGGCATCCTGAAGTCTCTCGGTGCCTCCCGCACCATGATTCTCAGTTCCGTGCTTCGTGAGGCGGCGCTGGTCACCATTGTCGGCATTGCGCTCGGCGTTGTGCTGACCATGGCAATCAAGACGTTCCTGCGGTATCGTTTTCCTACACTTTCCTTCATGGTTCCGCCGGAATGGTGGGTGCGCTCCCTTCTCATCGCATTTGTCGGTGCCATCTTGGGGTCAGCGTACCCGGCATTCAAAGCCGCCGGTAAGGATCCAATCGACGCACTTGCCTACGAATAACTTCATCCAAAGCCGCCGTTTGTTGGCAGCACTACTTGCCGCGGGTGTACTGGTGCTATGGGCGCTGCACTGGCCACACCTCGTTGCTGATTTCCCGAACTTCTCCCCTTGGGAGGACTACGCCAAGTACACCGACGAAGGCTGGTACGGCAGCGCTGCCATATGGGCTACTCTATTTGGCCACTGGCGCATGCCCGGCGCTTTCAACCCCGCCGTAGCTTTGCCGGTTTGGCCCGCACTGGAGTGGCTACTGTTTCAGCTTACCGGTGTCACGGTAGAAGCCGCGCGCGGTCTCGCACTATTCGTCTTCGGCGGCAACCTCCTGCTGAGCTATGCCGTGTTACAAGCCGCTGGTGCACGTCGCCTGGCAGCCTACGGCGCAGTGCTGCTGCTTTCCGGCAGTATGTACTTCTGGGCGTTCAGTCGGTTAGCCATTCTCGAACCGCTTCTCTCCTTCTGGATTCTTTCCGGTTGGCTGCTTGCGCTGCGACTGCGGCCTTTCCAAGGTGCATCGCGCACGCTGGCTTTGTTGGGTCTCGGATTGCTCTCCTGTCTGGCCGTTCTCACCAAAACAACCGCCATTTTCCTGTTGCCGGGCACCATGCTCCTACTGGGCTGGGCCAGCGGTTGGCAGCGCAAGTCCATCATGCGCGATACATCAATCACCCTTCTTGGAGGTACCCTCCCGTGGCTTGCCTACTACCTCCTGTTCGCGCGCCGCTACGCGCTCGACTTCCATTACCTGTTCACCGTCAACTACACAGTTACCCCCAAGGGCCTGCATGACCACCTGCTCGCCTACTGGTACGCTGCGCATGGGCTGCTCTGGATAGGTCCGTGGCTGGTTTGCACCGTTCTCACTCTCTTGGCTGCCGCCGGGGCACTTTCATCCAGTTTTCGCCGCTCTCCACTCATCCATGCATCCCTTCTATCGGCAGTCGGCTACATTTTGTTCATAGGTTGGCACAATAATCCGCAGCCTCGTTACTATATGGTGCTGGCCTACCCGGTTGTCTTTGTGGCGGTACTGGGTGTCCAGTCCCTCTTTTTGCTCCGGGGAGCAGGCCGCATGTTGGCAGCAGCCGCAATCGCCATGCTGTCCCTCATCTTTGCTCGCGACGTCAAAGACAGTGTTTGGTATGTGCGGCACCCGCAGTACACCATGCTGCATGCGGCCACCGGGCTCACTGCTTATATCGATGCGCACCCCGACGGAGCCAAGCGTCTGCTGCTGTCCATCTCCGGCGACGAGATCACGCTATTCACCCACCTGCCTGCCATTTGCGATGACTTCGGCACCGGCGGCCTGAACGAACGCATCCTCCGCTACCGCCCCGGCTGGTACGCACAGTGGAACGGGCTCGACCCGGGTACGCTCGAAGACATCCA
Organism: uncultured Acidobacteriaceae bacterium; assembly: GCA_964236655.1. GTDB lineage: Bacteria > Acidobacteriota > Terriglobia > Terriglobales > Acidobacteriaceae > EB88. The sequence goes on from CAXSFX010000061.1 coordinate 3,059, forward strand.
CGCCGCCGGATACAGCCTGCTCCCGGTGGCACACTGGCACGCATTTGACGATGAAGACCGCGACGACCTGATCCTGTACCGCATGGCACCCACACAACTGACAGAGCCGATAGAACAAGACTCATCCTCGATCAATTAAATTGCTTTTAAAAAGTTCCGTACTTTGCCTGGCTTGATATGCTTTCGGTCTATGTGACTCAATACGATTCAGTTAGCGTTTCAGGACATTGGTCAGCACCGATAAACCATCATCACTAATAACCCATCGCCACTACCCATGTAAGGAAAACTTTAAATAGTAATCGCTGTAGATATATTTTGCTACAATAGTTAATAACACAAGATATAGAAAGCGACAGTATTAATCAAGGCACGCCGCCAATTAAAATCTTGAATAGCTTCATGAGTTCCGCTAGGCCTAAAAGCAAAATGGATGCTGAGTATGGAGACAGTACCATCCTGAGAAGGTGCTAAGCGAACATACAAAAAATAACCTTTATGCAGAATCTGCCACCAAAACCCTTGTCATTCTGAGCGCATTCGAAGCACCTGCTTTTAACTTGCAACCTTACGCTCGGCCCGAAGAGAAGCAGGTTCTTCAACTCCGCTACGCCCAAATAACGATTCCGCTAAGCTCAGGATGAAACATTTTTATCCAATCATCCCAAGTACACCCTTCTCACCAAGCATGACTGAGTGACCTGCCTTCACCCTACGGTCTCGGCGCAAAATACCCGGTCCTCGACCGCACCTGGTACTTCCGATCCAGACAAAACAAATAAATCGTCCGAAACGCCCCATTTGCCTGGAACTCCGCCGGTTTATAACTCAGCGCATACTGCGAGCGAAGCTCCTGCTGAATCTTGCCGAAACTCTCCGGCATGTCCTCAATCTTGGTCGGATAAAATGCCCGCCCACCGGTAGCATCCGCTATTTTCTGTAACGTATCATCGCCCCGGTCACGGCTCGGGCTCACATTCGTGCTGATAGCGTACACACTGGTCTCGGCACGCTGGCACTCCTTGATCGCGTCTTCCACAAAAGCATGGCTCTGATTATCATCACCGTCAGAAATTACGACCATGGCCTTGCGCGCCGGTTCATGGTGCTCCGTGGCGTCCAGCATCTTGTCATGGCAGCCGCTGTAAAGCGCATCGAACAGGGCCGTACCGCCACCCGAGTGCAGGTTATTAATGCCGGTATTTAGTAAGTCCAGGTTATTAGTCCAGTTCTGCTTAAAGTTCGGCGTAATGTCAAAGCCTTCCACAAAAGCTTTATCGCTTTGCGGCCGCAGGATTTGCAACAGGAACTCCGTAGCCGCCTGCTGCTCAAACGCAAAGCGCTGGCGGATGGAAGTGCTCGTATCGATAACCAGGCCGACGCGCAGGGGCAGGTTCGTGTCCTGCTCAAAGCGATAAATTTGCGCAGGTGCCCGGCCATCATCAAGCAATGCAAAATCACTCTGCTTCAAATCATCAATGTAGTGCCCACGCCGGTCGACCACCGTAAAGGTGAGATAAACCTCGGTGACCTGGGCCTTGATAGTAATGGGCGGCGGCTCCGTACCTTGCGCGGCGGCTGTCGGGCCCTGCGATGCAGGTGCGGCTGCGCTTTGCGCGGCAGAGGTGGGCGACTGCGATGCGGGAACAGCCTGGGCAAAGCCGGTCGATACGGCCAGGCACGGCAAAGCAAGGAGCAGGGAGGTAAGCGACATCAGATTCATCGGCGTGTTTGCATTCTACATTTCAGTGGGAGCAGCTTGCCCTGTCTGCCGCTACTCGTCTTCCGGCTCCGCTGTCTTTGGAGATTCACTTTCAGGCTCTTCCAGCGCTGCCAGAAACCCGGTCAACTCCACCGGCAGCGGAGCCGCAAGGCGCAGCGGCTCACCGGTGCGCGGATGCGCCAGCTCCAACTCCGCGGCATGCAAAAAGTTCCGCGGCAGCTCCAATGTATCGAGCGCCCGGCGTCGGCTCTTCTTCATCACATGCTTGCCTTCTTCTGCGCGAATAACATGCGGCGCACCGTAGAGCGCGTCGCCTACCACCGGGTGCCCGATGGAACTCAGGTGCACGCGAATCTGGTGGGTACGCCCTGTCTCGATGCGCACCCGCAGCAGGGTAAACAGCCCGAAACGAGTCCGCAGCCGCCGCTCCACCATGTAGTGCGAGATCGCGGAACGCGCCCCATGCACACGGCGCGTAGTCATGCGAGTACGCCGCACACTGTCGCGCCCGATCGTTGCATTGATCGTGCCGCGATCAGTAGGCAAGTGCCCATGTACCAGGGTCAAATAGGTTTTACGCAGCGCCCGCTCGGCAAACATGGCGCTCAACTTGGCATGGGTCGCATCGTTACGCGCCACCAGGATCAAGCCGCTGGTCTGCCGATCCAGCCGATGCACAATGCCGGGTCGCAGCGGGTCGCCGCCGCCCGAGCTCAACTCACTATAGTGGTGCAGTAGCGCGTTGACCAGCGTGCCCCGATCCCGAGAAACATCCCGAAAAATCTCACGAGAATCATCCCGAGAAACATCCCCCGACACGTCAGCCGTTCCCTCTTCCTCCTCATCCACCGGGGGCGCGTCCTCACTGCGTGCCCCCGCCCCCGCATGCACCAGCATGCCTGCAGGCTTGTTAATAACGGACATGTCATCGTCTTCGTAAATAATATCGAGCGGGATCGCCTCCGGCGTAGCCTTGAGCGGCGGCAGCACCGGTTCGCGCAATACATTCACCTGCTCGCCGCCCTCAAGCCGCAGTGAAGGTTTAGCGGTAGCGCCGTCCACCAGCACGCTCTCCTGCTCTAGCAGCAGTTGCACCCGCGACCGGCTCACACCCTCAAGCTGCGCCGTCAGCCAGCTGTCCAGCCGTGTACCCGCCGCCTCAGCGGGGACCATATGTTGCGATACTGCCATGCCTTGAGCCTAGCAGGGTATACGCCCTGCCTCTAATACAGCCCTGCCCCTAATACAGCCCTCGCTCGTCCGGCAAGTGTATTCAAGTGCCTGGCACACGACCAAACAGGCCCGCCCGCAAGATAACTACTGCGTATGCCCCGGCCCATCAATGCCGGAAGGCCAATCCTGCATATTGGCAGCTGGCAAAGGTGCCGGTGGCGCATCCGGAGCCACCAGGTGATGCTCCATAAGCCAGGCCCGCAGCAGCGTGGGCCAGCCCGCCAGCTCCGGGATATCGCCGCACAGCCCGCAGCCGTGATTCACAAAGTCATACAAGTGCATCTCGACCGGCACCCCCTTTGCCTCCAAGGCGCTGTACATGGCCACGCTGTTGCCAACCGGCACCAGCGGGTCTCCCGTAGTAGCAAACAAAAATGTGGGCGGTGTGGCCGAGGTCACGCTGAACTGGGGCGAAAGCCGATGAGCCAGCGCCGGGTCGGGGTTGGGTCCCAGCAAACTGTTGCGCGAACCGGGATGCGCCAAAGGCAGCTCCATGCTGATCACCGGGTACGCCAGGATGGCAAAATTAGGCTGGCACTCCAGTCCGCTCAGCCCGGTACCGGGCTGGTCGCTGAGATGACAATCGGTAGCCAGTACAGCCGCCAGGTGTCCACCGGCGGAAGAGCCCCACACGCCCACGCGATCCGGGTCAATACCGTAATCCGACGCATGCCCGCGAATCATCCGCATCGCCTGCACCCCATCTTCAATCTCCGCGGGGTACGCATAAGGAGCCACCCGGTAGTCCAGCACAAAAGCGGCGATGCCTTGCGCATTGAGCCACTCCGCATATTGAAAGCCTTCATGCCCCAGTGCAATGGCCGAGTAGCCCCCGCCGGGCAGGATGAGCACCGCGGCCCGTAACGAGTTGGACGAGTGACCCGACGGCAGAAACGGGTAGAGCCGGGGCTTGTCGGCTTCCCCATGGCCCCGCGCTCCCGGTGCGCCCCCCGGATACAGAAACACCGGCTTCGGAATAGGCCCGTTCGGTGCCGGGGCAAGCGGCGGCGGAGCCTGGGCGCGACCGCATACAGAAAACAGCACCCCGCAAATCAACAAACCAAGAGCAGCCCGCAAGTGCAAGGAGGTACGTCCGCGTACAGGCACATCCTGTTTCATGCTGATACAGATGCGCCTCATGCCCCGGTGGAAGCTGTATTTCCCCACGGAAGTAACCGGCGTCACCCCATGCACACACTTCGCAGACAAGAATTTCGAAGCCCGCTGAGAAGGTGCGCGCAGTTCTCCTCTCCTGACCCCTTCAAACCCATGTCATCCCGAGCAGCTATATCTAACCCGAGCAGATATAGCTAACCTGAGCAGGTATATCTAAAATGTTCTCCCTCTCCTGACCCCCTTCAAAACCGTGTCATCCTGAGCCAAGCCGAAGGACCTGCTTTCCTCCCTTTAACTCAAGCACAAACCCAACCCCATATCATCCTGAGCCAAGCCGAAGGACCCGCTCCCCCTTATCCCTAGCCCCCACGCCCAACACAAGAACGACACCAGGTACCGGCCTTGAAACTCCGCCCCTCTCTAAGCGCCTCCATCCCGTACCGCATACTCCAGATCACGCTGACCCTGGTGCTGATCCTCAGCGCCGCCGTGTTCACCACCATATCCTGGCACTGGCCGCTGGTCGGCGACGCGCCGCTGCTGCACTACATCGTCTTCCTTACCCAGTATGGGCTTACCCCCTATCGCAACGTCATCGACCTCAACCTGCCCGGAACCCTCGCCGTTGAAGCAGCGGTCATGGCCCTGTTCGGCAAGGGCGCTCTAGCCTGGCGGCTCTTCGATCTCACTCTGCTCGGCGTCACAGGTGTCGCCACGGCTGCCATTTGCCGCAACCGGTTCGCAGCCTTGCTTGCCGCCGTCACTTTTGCCATGATCCATGGGCGCGACGGCCTCATCCAGCTGGGTCAGCGCGACCTGCTCATGGCCACACTGCTGGTGTGTGCCTACGCGCTTCTATTCCGCAGCATACGCACAGGCAGCCTGCTCGCAAGCTGCGCAGCCGGCATGTGCCTGGGCGCGGCCTCGGCAGTCAAGCCCGATGCCCTTATCCTCCTCCCCCCGCTGCTGGCCCTCGTTGCGCACCAGATTCGGCGTGAGGGCCACCGATGGAGAGCACATCTTGCCGCAAGCTGCGCGGGCGCGCTTCTTCCCATCGGCGGCTCTTTAGGATTCCTGCTGCATGAGCACGCACTGGGCGCTTTCCTACGCCTGATGCTGCACCTGGCACCCTACCATGCTTCCCTATGGCGTCTGCCTGCGGACAAGCTTCTAACCGGTGCGGTTTCCTCTGTGCTGCTCCCCTTTTTCTGCTTATGGATACTCGTATTTGTCACCGGCAAACGATGGAAACTGTTTCGAGATCAGGCATTGCTGCTCGGCTTTTTATTCGGGATATTTTCCTTCTGTGTGCAGGGCAAAGGATACCCATATCACCGCTACCCCTCTGAAGTGTTCCTGCTGTTACTCGGAGCTATCGCGTTTACTGACACACTGCGCCATGCGAAGCCCCAGCGACCTTGGACCCCGCCACAGCTATGCGCCGCAACCGGACTCCTGTTTGCAGCCCTTGTCATCGTGCCGCGTTCGCTCCTGGAGATCATGCATTTCGATGGGCGCACAGACGCGTTCGACCAAAACCTTCAGCACGATCTAACAATTTTGGGCGCTGAGTCGCTGAACGAGCAGGTGCAATGTCTGGACATGGCCGGCGGTTGTACCACGGTGCTGTACAGGATGCAGCTGGTGGAACGCTCCGGCTTCCTATACGACTGCTACCTGTACCCGGAGAGTAGGGAAGCAAACGCGCACGCACCCGAACGCGATCAATACCGCCTAACCTTCAAACAGGCACTTTTAACGAATAATCCTAAAATACTGATCGTAAGCAGCGACGAATGCGGCCCACCGGATTTCCAGTACAACAAACTCACCCGCTGGCCATGGCTAAACAACTACATCGCAACTCAATACATACTCATTCGGGAGTGGACACCGCGAACTCTTCAGCAATGGGGAGGCAAACCGGTGCTTCCATACGGCTATCGAATCTATGCACTACGTCCCGGCACCCCAGGCTACATTACAAGTGCCACACGCTCCAGCTCAGCCTGCATGCAAGCCGGGTCGCACTCGCCTTCGTCCATGCGCAACACTGCTTCCTGCACCAGGTGCCCATTGACGCCGTAGCCGCGACCATTCAGGAAAGTGGCAAGAACCTCCGATGCCTGCGAGGAGTCCAGCTCATCCTGCATCAACATAATGCTCAAAGCGCCTAGATCGTGATGATCAAACTTTTCCACTCGTTGTTCACTCTTCATGGCGTCCTCTTTCCCGGCTTCCACAAACCTGGATCTTCAAACTGCGGGTTCATTCCCTCTTTATGAGCAGAAAACAAGGCATCGTGTTGCCGAGGGAATCATATTTCCTCCACTTCCTAGTACCAAAGTGGGAAACTGCGTCCAACCGGCTACCTTTACCCCGCCTCGCTAGCTACATCTTAAATCTTAAATGTTTTCAGACGCGATCAGCACCGGGATGCCGTCACGAACCGGGTAGACCCGTCCGCATTCGGTACAGGCAATAGCCTCCGTACCCCGCCCCTGCAATGTGCCATGGCATACCGGGCAGGCCAGCAGCGCAAGCGCGGCGGTCGACAGTGGGGGTAAAGGCCTGGGTCGCATGGCTTTATTCTAAAGTCTGTCGTATTGAGCATGCATACAGGAATGGCAGATACAAGAACATGCTGAGAGTAGGGCTCACCGGCGGCCTGGGCAGCGGTAAAAGCGCCGTCGCCCTGGTATGGGCCTCAACCGGCGTCCCCATACTGCAAGCCGATGCGCTTGGCCGAGAACTGATGCAGCCCGGCCAGGCCGTCTACACCGCGATTGCCGAGGCTTTTGGGCCGCAGGTCGTCAGCAGTGACGGCCAACTCGACCGCGCCGCTCTGGCCCGCGAAGCCTTCGAGGGCGGAGGGTTGCAGCGGCTGAACGCCATCGTGCACCCCGCAGTGATTGCCGCACAGGCATCCGAGCTGGACAAGCTCGCCGCGGAAGGGAACTCGATCGCGGCAGTCGAGTCGGCGCTGATCTTTGAGGCGTCGGGTGAGGCATCGAGCGAGGCATCCGGCGAGCCTCAGCAGCCAAACACCGAACCCACCGCTCCCGGATGGCGCAAGCGCTTCGATGCAATCGTACTGGTCGCCGCTCCCGAGGCCGTCCGCATGGAGCGCTTCATCGCACGAGTAGGCGGCCCCGACGCAAGCCCGGAGGTAAGGGCAAGCCTGCAAGCCGACGCCCGGCGTCGCATGGCCGCACAACTGCCGGAAGCATGGAAGCGCGAGCGATGCGACTACATCATCGAAAATGACCGCACGCTGGTGCTGCTGCGTCGGGAAGCGCTTCGGGTACTTGCGGCACTCCGCAAGCGCGCAGAGGAGCGTTAAATCCCGCAGCTCTCCGTCTAAAATGTCTAAAATAGCAACAATGCTGCTGGACTCAAAGGCAGCCAGGGCACCCTCGATGATCGCTCGACGTTTGCTGATTACCGCTTTGCTTGTCTACGGCGTCTGGTACATCGCCGGAGGGCACCGTATCCCCGGATTTTCACCGGCCCGGGTCCCAGATAGCGTCACCGTCAGCCGCTCCACCGGGCCGCTGGTGCTCGAAGAAGTCAAAGCCGCGCCGGAATATGACGCCGAAGAATTGACCAATATCTCGGTCTACAAGCGTCTGCTCCCCTCCGTCGTCAACGTCACTTCAACCTCCATTCAGGTTGACTTTTTCTACGGTTCGGTGCCCAGCCAGGGCCAGGGTTCCGGCTTCATCCTCGACCGCCAGGGCCACATCGCCACCAACTACCACGTCATTGAAGACGCGCAAAATATCGAGGTGCAGACCTGGGACAAGCACCGCTACAAGGCGCGCATCGTCGGCAAGGACAAACAGCACGACTTGGCGCTCTTGCAAATCGACGCCCCCAGCCTGCAACCGGTTCTGCTCGCCCAATCGCACGACCTGGTCCCCGGGCAAAAGGTCTACGCCATCGGCAACCCCTTCGGCCTCAACGGAACCATGACCACCGGCATCATCTCGGCCATCCGCTCCATCCGCGACCCGCTCGGCGGCCAAATTGAAAACGCGATCCAGACCGACGCAGCCATCAACCCCGGCAACTCCGGCGGCCCGCTGCTCAACTCGCATGGTGAGGTCATCGGCATCAACACGGTCATCGCCACCAACCCCAGCGGGCAAGCTGACCAGAGCGCAGGCATCGGCTTTGCCATCCCCATCGACAGCGCCAAGGCCGTGCTGAGTGACTTTGAGAACTTCGGCCACTCGCGCCGTCCCTCGCTCGGCGTGTTGCCCCTGCCCATCGGCCCCGAACTCGCCCAGCAAATGGGCCTGGCCGCAAGCTCCGGCCTGCTCATCGAGCAGGTAGTACCCGGCGGCGCGGCCCAGCAGGCTGGCCTGCGCGGAGGCTCCGAGCAGGCACTCTTAGGCAACATGCAAATCGTACTCGGCGGCGACCTGATGGTAGCCATCGGCGGCGAGGCCGTAAGCTCTCAGCAGGACATCGCCGACATCATGGACAAGCACCACATCGGCGACGTAATTACAGTAACGTTCTACCGCGGCCAAAAAAGAATGACAGTCCGCCTAACCCTAGGCGAATCCGGCCAACAGCAAACCTAAGTGGCTCGCACAACCCGCGCTATTTCGAACTACCATGGTCAGGAGGCTTCTATGGCAACAACTCCAATCTCAGTAGAAGAGTATCTCCACACCGCGTACGAACCTGACGCAGAGTATGTAGACGGCGTAATCGAGGAGCGCAACGTGGGTGAGGAAAAACATTCAAACTGGCAGATGGCAATCGCCGGATATTTCTGGCAGCGGCGAGTGGAATGGACCCTGCGAGTGCGTCCTGAACTGCGGACGAAAACGGGGGAGCGCCGCTATCGCATACCGGATGTCGCAATCTTCGACCGGCACGCTCCCCACGATCCCATTGCCTTGGTCCCACCCTTGCTTGCTTTTGAAATCCTGAGCCCGGAAGATCGTCTTTCTCGTCTTTTGCTGCGACTCTCCAATTTTGAAACCATGGGAGTAGCCGGTATCTATGTTGTCGATCCGCAAGATGACACCTTGCTGCGCTATCAGGGAGGTAAGCTCGAAGCAATCTCCGCAATCGCGTTTCGAGATTGGATAGTTCCTTTCAGCGATCTCCAAGCACTACTCGATTAACGCCGCTCGATCAACGCCGCTCAATTAAGAGGACCAATGGCAACAACTTTAATCTCAGTAGAAGAGTACCTTCACACCGCATACGAACCCGACGCAGAGTATGTAGACGGCGTAATCGAGGAGCGCAACGTGGGTGAGTGGTGGCACAGCGCATGGCAACTTGGCATTGGCAGCTTCTTCTATACAAAGTCAAGGGAGTGGAACATCCGGGTTCGCACAGAACAGCGTACCTCGACGAGCGCCGCCTGCTATCGCATCCCGGATATTGGCGTTTGGGATGCCGATACCCCGCCTGATCCGGTAGCTGTCAAAGCCCCGCTGATCGCCTTTGAGGTGCTTAGCCGGGAAGATCGCATTCCGCGTATGCTGGTTCGCCTTGAGGATTTCGCACAAATGGGTGTAAGTGGAATCTACATAGTTGATCCTGAAGATAGTGCCTTGATGTCTTTCCAGGATGGTGCTCTACGCAATGCGAACGAGGTACGGCTACGCGAAAAGATTATTCCTTGGCAGGATATTGTCACCACTATCCTATAGTTAGATAGTTGGAAGCATTGAACCGACTCTTGAATGTCGGTTGCCAACCACTTCACATTTTGTTCCGGGCTAGGAGTCAGGAGAATGCCGATGGCAACAACTTTAATCTCAGTGGAAGAGTACCTTCACACCGCGTACGAGCCCGACGCAGAGTATGTGGATGGTGTAATCGAGGAGCGCAACGTGGGAGAAGATCAGCACTCAAATTGGCAGGCTGCTCTTGTGATTTTTTTCGGGCTTCACCGCCGCGAATGGAGCATTCGGGTTCGCCCTGAACTTAGAACAAAAACAAGCGAGCGCCGCTACCGGGTACCCGATGTCGCCATACTCGATGCCGCTCTTGCACGAGAACCGATCGCAACAACGCCACCGTTAATCGCCTTTGAAATCCTAAGCCCGGAAGACCGTCTCTCCCGCCTGATTATTCGTCTCGGTGATTTTGAAAGCATGGGCGTGCCTGCAATCTATGTCATCGATCCTGCCGATAACAGCCTTCTCCGCTTCTCTCAAGGCAAGCTGCAAAACGTGGACACCGTACTGCTCCGAGAAACAGTGATCCCATACGGAGACATCCTGTCCGAGCTGGACTAATCCGCAACCCTTCAACAAACAAAGTGTCATCCCGAACGAACAAAGTGTCATCCGGAGCGAACTAACTGTCATCCCAAGCGAACAAGTGTCATCCGGAGCGAAGCCGAATGACCTGCTTCCCTCCGCACCCACCCTACCGCCGCAACCGTCTCCGCAACTGCCCCGGCAACGCCGACCCGCTAACCCGCAGCACCCCGTAACAAACCCCACCCCACACAATCAAACTCCCCACCAGCAACCCAAACTCCTGCACCCGTGTCAGCACGGCAGGCAGCGCATGCCGCAGCGCAAACAGCGCCCCCGCACTTACCCCCGCCGCCAGCAGTGACCGCAAAAGCTCCCCCCAATCCAAATGGCCTAAACGGTCAAGTCCGCCGCCCCCACTCCAAAGCGGCACCATACCCCGCCGATGCAGCATCACTGCAAACACAATCGCCTGCCCCGCAATCCCGATATCCGACGCATACGCAAGCCCCCTAACCCCAAAGCCATAAAACAGCCCCGCATATATAGGTAAAGAAACCAGCACAATAGCCGATGAAGCCAGCATGGGCGTAAGCGTATTCCCGGCAGCATAAAATGCGCGTGCATACAGCGCCTGCGCCGACCAGAAGGGAAGTGACAGCGAAAAGATACTGAAGTAAAGCGCGGTTGTGCGAGCATCACTGCGCACAAACAACCCGCCGCGAAGGAAAAAATCAATAGCCGCCCCCGCCAGCGGAATCATCCACGCAGACAGCAGCAGCGACACCGCCGCAATGCGTGAAACCGACTCATTCACCGACCGCCCAAACGGCCCATTGCCTTCCTTGCCGAACAGCGCCGCCAGAAACGGCAGCGATGCCGCCCCCGCCGCTTGCCCCAGCGCCTGCGGCACACCGAACAGCTGCTTGGCATAGTTGGTCAGGGCAACCGCGCCCGGCACCTTCGATGCAAAGTAGGAGATAATCCACAAATCCACCGTGACCAGCGAAAACCCGACAATCAGCGGCAGCGCTGAGCGCACCCACGCATGCAGCCCCCGGTTGCCGAAGTCCAGCCGAAGCCTTACCCGTATCCCCGTCGCGCGCGCTCCCAGCGCATTCACAGCGAACGGCCCCAGCCCAACCCCCGCCAGCCCGCCCCACGCAATCGACGAAACACCCAGCCGCCAAAACAGCAGCACCCCGCCTAAAATCATGCCGATGTTGTAGATCAGCGGCGCAAACGCCTGCAGCGTAAATTGCTTGCGCGCCACCAGCACCGCCCCGAAAATGCCGCCCATAAAGAAGAAAAGCTGCCCCGGCAAAATGATCCGCGTCAGGTGTACACAAAGCGCAAACGTAACCGGATTTGCGGTAAAACCGGGAAAAAACGTCCGGATATACAAAGGTGCCAGCAGCTCCGCCACCACCACGGCTACCCCCAGCACCAGCAGCATGGTCGTCAATATGACAGAAAGCGCCTCCTCACCCTCCGCCTCGCGCCCGCTCTCGCGGTAGCGCGTCAGCATGGTGACAAACGTAATGGAAGTCGCACCGCCGATCAGGAAGTAAGAAATAGTGTCAGGCAGCTGGAACATGGCGCTGAAAGCATCCGCGGCAGGCGTCTTCCCCAGCAAGTGCGTGATGTACTTCACCCGGACCAGCGAGATCACTTTCGACCCAAGCGCCGCCGCCGTCAGCAGCAGTGTCGCGGTAAAAGCAGTATGCGCATGTGAGGGCCGCAGCATTCGAAGCACGCTGCTGAGCGCTGTCGGTCTAGCTGCTGGATTTGGAAGAAGAGCCATCGCGCTCGATTCTAACCGCGTCCGCACAGAAACCGGCGCAGCCTGAACAGGCTGGAGCCAAAGCAAAATTAATTAAATGTATAAACCCATCCAAAAAACCGTGTCATCCTGAGTGGAGCGCAGCGCAGCCGAAGAACCTGCCTTTGCCTTGCTCCCTACCCCACCCCCGCTTTATCTCTGCAATCCGTCCCGTAATTTCGGCAACCCAAAGCAAGCAACGTACTCTAATGGTGACAGGTAGCGCCGGGCGCACCTAAGTTTTCAATTGAAGGAGTCAGGAGCGGATGGGAGAGGAAACATGGGGCACCGCTCCACTTCGCACGGCAGCGCGGGCTATATCAAGAGTGGCGATTCTCCTGCTGGGTGCATCCATGGCCGACGCCCAGGCTACTTCAACCCTGCCCTCGGCACCCACCGCAAGCAACGGTGCCACAACTTCGCAAGGCAGCACGGGCGGCGGATTCCCGGTGCAGGTCTCCACGCAAAGTTCGCTGTTCAACCCCTACCTCGGCAGCGTGCAGGCAGCTCCAGCCGTGCCCCGGGTCCTCTCGCTCACCCTCGATGACGCACTGCGGATGGGCATTGAAAACAACCTCGGCCTTGTATATGCCAGGCAAACCGAGCTAGGTGACCAGGCCCAAAGGCTCAATGCCTACGGTGTCATACTTCCCACTCTCGACATCCAGGGCTCAACCGCATTCCACCAGTACAACCTTGCCGCCTCGGGCTTTCGCGCCGACGTAATTCCGCAATTCGCGGCAGCGTTTGGCAGCGGTGCCAACCTGCAAGGCTTCAAGTCCATCGTCAAGGTCGGCGTCACGCAAGGCAATTTCGTGCTCTCGCAAAATCTGCTGAATTTCTCAGACTTCGATCTTCTAAAAGCAGTCGGCCACCTGCTAAAGTCGGCTACCGCCAACTCTGCCTCTTCGCGTGGGCAGGTGGTTCAAAATGTCGGCATCGCCTACCTGCGGGTCATCGCCGCGCAGTCTCAGATAGCCTTTGACCAGGCCTTGTTGACAACGGATGAAGGCGTCCTCTATCAAAGCCGGCAGCGCCACCAGGCCGGCATCATTGCCAATCTCGATGAGCTGCGCTCGCGCGTGCAGTACCAGACGCAGCAGCAAGCCCTGATTAGTGATACCGGTGAGTTGAGCAAGGCAAAAATCGCATTGAACCGCTCCATCGGCCTGGCCCCTGAGCAGGAAATTGCAGTCATCGACGCTACCCCCTTTGCCGACCTCGATGCCATGACACCCGATGACGCCGAGCGGCAGGCCCTTGCCGCCCGGCAGGATGACCGCAGCAGCGTGGAGCAACTGCGGGCTGCCGAGCTTGAGCGCCGCGCCGCCACCCGCGAACGCTACCCCACCCTGGCCTTCAACAGTACCTACGGGATAACCGGTGTCACCGGCGGCATTTATCACGACACCTGGAACGCCATGGGTACTCTGAACATTCCCGTATTCCGCGAAGCGCAATTTCGTGCCGACCGCGATACAGCCGAGTTCATGCTGGACAACGCCCGCGCCCAGGTAAGCAACGTGCGTCAGCAAATAGCCCAGCAGGTGCGCGGCAGCCTGATCGATCTGAAAGCCGCCATGGCAACCATAGCCGTGGCCAAAAGCAACGCTGAGCTGGGGCAGGTCGCGCTCCAGCAGTCCATCGAGCGATTCCAGGCAGGCATCGAAGATAATCTTCCCGCAATCGAGGCCGAGTCCACCCTTGCCCAGGCCCAGGTTCAATTCGTCAATGCTTCCTTCCAGTACAACCAGGCCAAGCTGAACTTCGCGCGTAACCTTGGCGTCATCGATGTGGCATTTCACCCGGAATGGCAAGGCGGGCGACCTGCGGCGGTACTGCATGGCCCAGTGACAGGACACTGAAGCCCATGACGCAGAAATACACAAAAGCAAATGTGGGAGTTATGACCCAGAAACATACCAAGGCAAGCACAGGATGTGTGCCCCAGAAACATACAAAAGCAGCCGTCGGAATATTGCTGCTGAGCCTGCTTGCCGGTTGCGGCAGCTCCGGTGGGGGCGGCAAGTCTACATCCTCTAGCTCCTCCAAGTCCAAGAGCGCCTCCTCTACAAGCCCGACCAAATCCACAAAGGACACAGGCAAGACCTACACCTCGGATACTAAAAGTCCTCCCGCAAGCAGCAGTAACAATGCAACCCTGCCCACCCCCGCGGACACTACCGACGGCCTGCCCTCCCCCGCCTCCGATGCGGGAAGCGCAAACGCCATCAGGGGCCAGGCTGTAATGAACCCCGGCGCTCCCCCCGCCCCCCAAACCCCCGCCAAACCCCACTAGCCCAAAGCATTTCCCTCAAATAGGAGCCCCCCTTTTGCGATCGACACAACGCTCAACCGCGATGCACACGCGGGCTCAAACCCTGTTGCCCGGCGGCGTCAACTCGCCGGTACGTGCCTTCCTGGCCGTAGGCGGCGCACCCCCGTTTGTCGAGCGCGGCCAGGGCGCCTACCTTTGGGACGCAGACGGCAACCGTTACATCGACTACTTCGGATCCTGGGGCCCCATGATCCTGGGCCATGCATTTCCCCCGGTGGTAGAGGCAATCCAGCAGGCAGCCACCCGCAGCTCCAGTTTTGGAGCCTCCACAGCCGCCGAGGCAGAACTTGCGTCCCTCGTCACAGAAGCATACCCCTCCATTGAAATGCTGCGTTTTGTTTCATCCGGTACCGAGGCCACCATGTCGGCAGTGCGCGTGGCCCGCGCCTTCACCGGGCGCAAGTACATCATCAAGTTTGAAGGCTGCTACCACGGCCATGCCGACGGCTTTCTGGTCAAAGCCGGCTCCGGCGTGGCGACATTAGGCATTGCCGGTTCCGCCGGCGTGCCCGACGAAGTCGCTGCCCTGACCCTGGCCCTGCCCTTCAATGATCTCGAAGCCGTAGAGCAGGCTTTTGCAGCATACGGTAGCCAGATTGCCGCGATTATCGTGGAGCCGGTCGTAGGCAACATGGGCTGTGTGCCGCCCGCGCCCGGCTACCTCGAAGGGTTGCGCGCCATCACCCTCCGCGAGTCCGCGCTACTCATTTTTGACGAAGTAATGACCGGCTTCCGCCTGGCTTTCGGCGGCGCGCAGGAGCGTTACGGCGTCACGCCCGACATGACCACGCTAGGCAAGATCGTGGGCGGCGGCCTGCCCTGCGGCGTCTTCGGCGGTCGCGCCGAGATCATGCGCATGCTGGCCCCGCTCGGCCCCGTATATCAGGCCGGAACGCTCAGCGGCAATCCCCTCGCCATGGCCGCCGGGCTCGCAACTGTCGGCTACCTGCGTGAGCATCGCGCCGAAGTGTACGCGCGGCTTGAAGCTGTAAGCGCCGCAGTCGCTGATAGAGTAGCCGCCGAAGCCGCCCGCGCCGGTGTGCCGCTTACCCTGAACCGTGTCGGCGCAATGTTTACCTGGTTCTTCACAGCGGAGCCGGTTACCAGCTTCACCACCGCCCTCGCCAGCGACACAGCCGCATTCGGCCGCTTCCACCACGCAATGCTCGAAGCAGGCATGTGGCTACCCCCCTCCCAGTACGAGGCCGCCTTCCTGGGCACCGCGCACTCCGACGCCGACGCGGAAGCGACAATTGCCGCAGCCCGCAAAGCCTTCGCCGCAGTCGCGGCTTAACCCACCCATCCGCTTGCGACACCTTACCCGCCGACAGAACGGTGACTCTGCGCAAGGTTCCGTCAGATAAAATGGATGTACCCGACAGCAGTGCCATGGCCGTCACGCAGGCGCAGAGATGCACATGCGCCACGACGCGGGTCGCGTTTCAACGTGACTAGCCAGGCCGGAGATCGAACTCCGGCCTGCTGAAGGGTGGTGATGTAAATGAAGCTGAAGGTAGGCTTCCAGATGAGCGACAGGTCGCTTTTGCGGCTGATTACTCTTCTGGCTGTGCTGCTTGCAGGTGCTCTCCATTCCTGCAAGTAGCGGTTTACAACCTGTCAGCGGCTCCGTTGGCGCGGGGCTGCTGACACTTAAGATTCTAGCACCGGCTTCACGGTTTTCTGTGATACTCGCCCGCACCTTTCACCGGCTCTTTCAACTTGGGGCATGAGCTTTGAACACGGATACGAGGTGTTAAAGTTTCAGTTAAATCGATCCCAAAATTCAGCAACAGTTCTACTCCCGGCATCTACAAGTGACAGAACACCTGGGCATCGCTTGGTAAAGTCATAAAGGAGAACCACCATGGCAGACACATCCGTGACAAAGG
>CAXSFX010000062.1:0-19388 GCA_964236655.1 uncultured Acidobacteriaceae bacterium
GGCGTAAACAAAATTTGAGCGTCCGTCAATTGCAATTGTTCGCGCAGTTCGCCGGTATGCCGGTGCTTCCATAACCCGTAAGTGGAAAGGTTGTTGGCCGCGTACATGAAGTGTGTTTTCGCCGTAGGCTCCTTACCCGCGCCGGAGACGCCCGACTTGGCATCGCAAATGATGCCGTGATCCAGGTCGAGCAGGTTGTTTTGTACCAGCGGAGCCATCGCCAAAATCACTGAGGTCGCGTAGCAACCGGGGTTGGCTACCAGCCGGGCCTGTGCAATTGCTTCACGATGCAGCTCGGGCATGCCGTACACTGCCTGCGCTTGCACCTTCTCCGCCTCGGGCGCGTCGTTGTCGGCAAAGCCGTACACGGCGCGATTGCCGTTTTCTGCAAGCCGCCAGGCACCGCTCAGGTCTACCACGCGCAGGCCGCGCGCCAATGCTTCC
Organism: uncultured Acidobacteriaceae bacterium; assembly: GCA_964236655.1. Classification (GTDB taxonomy): domain Bacteria; phylum Acidobacteriota; class Terriglobia; order Terriglobales; family Acidobacteriaceae; genus EB88. The sequence continues at coordinate 445 of CAXSFX010000062.1, forward strand.
GGCACCCACTGCCGCGACTGCTCATGCGGCGTCGCCAGGAACAGGGTTTCCACGCCGCGCTCTGCTAACAGCTCCCACGTAAAAGGGTGTACCGCGAGTGCCTCATCAGTCGCAAGCCCGCGCAGCGCCGGGTGTGTCGCGGCAAGCGAGTCGCGTTCGCGCCCGCAGAACACCGGCGGCAGCCCCGCAAGCCGGGGATGCGCCAGCAGCAGCCGCGCCAGCTCCTGGCCGGCATAGCCGCGCGCACCTACTACAGCTGTCTGCTCGCTCTTGCCCATTTCCATGCGGCCGCCTTAGCCGATCCAGGTGCGCAGCCGCGCGCCCAGGGCCGCTGCCTGCCGTTGTCTGGGGCACACAATCAGCACCGTGTTGTCGCCTGCTACTGTGCCTACTACTTCAGGCAAGCCGGCCTGGTCCAGCGCGGCTGCTACAGGCTGCGCGCTGCCGGTTACGGTAATCAGTACCAGCAGGTTCCGCGCTTGCTCCACGCGCAACCCGAAACTGGCGAGCAGGTCTTCAAGCGCCGGTAAGCTGTCATCGTCATCGTTGTTTCCACCCCGCGCTGCGCTCGTACCGTGCAGCGCGTAGCCGTTGGTTCCTTTCAAAAGCTGCAGCTCGTGCACATCGCGCGAGAGCGTAGCCTGTGTAACACGGTAGCCCTTGCGCACCAGCTTGCGTCGCAGCTCGTCCTGGCTTGCGGCCCCGCTTGCGGCCAGCAGCTCGCGGATGGCTGCGTGACGCTCGGACTTGTTTTGCGATGCGGTCAATGGCAGGGCTTTCTTTGAAAGACGGGTACTGCATAAAAATACACCCTCAATGCATACATATGCAACAATGTGGAAAGTGGACAAGCCCCCGCACTGTTTTCCTAAACCATTTCCCAAGTGATGCGGCTCTTTTGTCCTGTCCACAACCCTATGCGCGCGGTTACACAATTCAAAAAGAGGACGTTATAGTTGGACATGGGCCCTTACGAGAACAGCAATCCGCCCTCTGCCATCCCGCCGGGCAAGCCTGCCCCCGGTTTGTACGATCCACGCTACGAGCATGAAAGCTGCGGCGTCGGTTTCGTAGCCACTCTCACCGACATCCCTTCGCATCGCATCCTTGAGCAGGCGCTTGAAGCCCTGGGCAGGCTCGCGCACCGTGGGGCCATCGCGGCAGACGGGCTCTCCAGCGACGGTATCGGCATCTGCACCGCCGTGCCGCGTGAGTTGCTGCTTGCATCCACCGGCATTGTGCTCAGCCCTGAACAGCCGCTTGCCGTCGGCGCTGTGTTCTTCCCGGCGGACAGCTCAGTTAGCGATCTCCAAAACGCGTTGAATGCCATTCTGAGCGCACACGGTTTTGACTTGCTGGGCTGGCGCGAAGTACCGACCCGGCCTGAAATCCTCGGCGAGATTGCACGCTCCACCATGCCGGTCATCCAGCAGGTCCTGCTGACGACTACCCATGATATGCAGTCAAAGGAGCTGGAGCGGCAGCTCTACATCGCGCGCAAGGCTTTCGAGCGCAGCGGCACCCCCGGTTACATCTGCTCGCTTTCCAGCCGCACCCTTATCTACAAATCCATGTGCTCCGGGCGGCAGTTGGCACATTTCTATGCCGACCTGGCTGAAGTACGGTACACCACTCCCTTTGCCATCTTTCACCAGCGTTACGCGACCAACGTCGCGCCCTCGTGGGACCGCGCGCAGCCGTTCCGCACCATCTCGCACAATGGCGAAATCAATACCGTCTGGGGCAACCGTGCGCGCATGGATGCCCGCGCCGCCACGCTGCCCGATGAGCTGAAGCCGATCTTCACACCGGACGGGTCCGATTCGACCTCGCTTGACGAAGCCGCCGAGCTGCTGTCCCACAATGGCCGGTCAATTGCCGAGTCGATCCGATTGATGCTGCCGCCCGCGCAGGGCAAAAAGCAGTCCGCCTTTTTTGCTTATAACGAAGATTGCATCGAGCACTGGGATGGCCCTGCGGCGGTTGTTTTTACCGATGGCCGATTGGTAGGTGCGGCACTAGACCGCGTGGGGCTGCGTCCCTGCCGCTTCTTTCTAACGGACGATCAGCTGCTGGTGGTCGGCTCGGAAGCGGGTCTGGTTGACCTGGACCCCGAGCATGTAATCCATTCCGGTCGCCTCGGCCCCGGGCAAATGCTTTGCGTCGATCTCGACGAGCACAAGCTGTACGAGAACGATGAGGTGCAGGACGTATTTGACAGCCGCGCCCCGCAGTACGCGCCGCTGCTTGAAGATCGCACCCTCGACTTTGCCACCCCGGTAGCGCCGCTTCCCGACGGGGAGCTCCTTCGCCTGCAACGCGGCTTCGGCTACACGCGCGAAGACGTAAAGATGGTGCTGGCACCCATGGTCGCCGACGGCAAGGATGCTACCTGGTCCATGGGTGACGACACGCCGCTTGCACCCATGGCGCGCTCGCCGCGACCCGTATACGCTTACTTCCGCCAGCGGTTTGCGCAGGTCACCAACCCTCCCATTGACTCGCTGCGCGAGGCCGTGGTGATGCAGATGCACACGCGGCTTGGCCCCTGGCCGCACCTGCTCGACAACAAGGCGCGGCTCACCGGCCTCTCGCTAACCTCGCCCCTGCTTTCACTGGGACAAGTGGAGGCGCTGCGCACCCGGCAGCATTCGCTCGGCAACGACCTGCCGTTGGCGGTGCTGGACTGTCTGCTTGCCCCAGGCGTGAGCCTCAAAGACACGATTGACGACATCTGCGCCAAAGCGGCTGATCTGGTGCGCGGCGGCGCGGCCATTCTTCTGCTGTCTGACCGTGCCGCTGACACTGACCATGCTCCGGTGCCGATGGCGCTGGCCTTGGGCGCTGTGCACCACACGCTCATTCGAGAAGGCATTCGCAGCAAGGTCGGTCTGGCTGTGGAGGCAGGCGACTGCCGCGATGTGCACCATCTCGCCCTGCTCATCGGCATGGGAGCAGGTGCGGCCTGCCCCTGGCTTGCTTTTGAAACCGCGCGCGCCGCCGATCCCATCACCGGCGAGACCAACCTGCTGAAAGCGATGAACAGCGGTTTAGCCAAGATCATGTCGAAGATGGGCATTTCCGTTCTCGACAGCTATCGCAGCGCGCACCTGTTCGACTGCATCGGCCTTGACGCGGCTGTAGCCGAACAGTGTTTCTACGGAACCCTGTCACCGCTCGGCGGCATCGGTTTTCCTGAAATTGAGCACACGGTTCGCACCAACTGGGAGGGCTACGCGCCGCCTCGCATAGAAGAACCATCTGTGCACAGCTCGCTCACCCCTGTCGGCGTTGCGGTGGCTGCCCCGGAAAAAGAGCTGCCCGACTTCGGCTGGATTCGCTTCCGCAAAAGCGAGGGCGCTGAACCCCACTCCTGGCAGCCTTCCACGGTGCGCCTGCTGCAAACCGTCACCGGTGCCACCGCGCGCGCCGTGGTTCCCGCGCCTGCGCCCGGTGCGGCCTGGGCTGCGTTTTCAGCGCAAGCTGCCGACAAGGAGCCTTCAAACCTGCGCAACCTGCTCGCCTTCCGCGCCGCAGGCGAGCCGCTTGCACTGACCGCTGTTGAAGCCGCCGCCCCCATCATTCATCGCTGCCTTGCCTCGGCCATGTCGCTGGGGTCGCTGTCACCGGAGGCGCATCAGACTGTCACCGCTGCCATGAACATGCTGGGCGCTCGCTCAAACACCGGCGAGGGCGGGGAAGACCGCCTGGTCTACCAGGCAGATGCGGAGCTTGAACTGGTAGGCCGCAAGGTGCCTGCCCTCCTGCTCAACAACAAGACCAAGCAGATCGCCTCGGGCCGCTTCGGTGTTACAGCAGAGTACCTGCGCAATGCTGAAGAAATCGAAATCAAGATCGCGCAGGGAGCCAAGCCCGGCGAGGGTGGGCAGCTGCCGGGGCACAAGGTTACCGGCCTCATCGCGCGGCTGCGTCACGCGCAGCCCGGCGTCACGCTCATCTCGCCCCCGCCGCACCATGACATCTACTCGATTGAAGATCTTGCGCAGCTCATCTATGACCTCAAGCGCGTGAACCCGCAGGCTACGGTCGGCGTCAAGCTGGTGTCGGAGTTTGGCGTGGGCACCGTCGCGGCAGGCGTGACAAAGGCCTATGCCGACTACATTGTCATCGCCGGCAACTCCGGCGGTACCGGGGCTTCGCCGCTTTCGAGCATCAAGTACACCGGCTCGCCCTGGGAGCTGGGTTTAGCGGAAACACAGCAAGTGCTGCTTCAAAACGGCTTGCGAGGCCGCGTGCGCTTGCGTGTGGACGGCGGCTTGCGGACAGCGAACGACCTGGTATGCGCCGCCATGCTGGGTGCGGACGAGTTTGCTTTCGGCACTGCAGTGCTGGTTTCTATCGGCTGCGACATGGCCCGGCAATGCCACCTCAATACTTGCCCGGTCGGCATCGCAACGCAGCGCGAAGACCTGCGCGCCAAGTTCCGCGGCAAGCCGGAGCACATTGTCACATTTTTTGAGGAGCTGGCACGCGATGTACAAGCGCTGCTCGCCCGGCTTGGTTTGCCTTCGATTGAAGCCGCCATTGGCCGCACAGACCTGCTGGAGCAGGTACACCATAATGGCGGGCTTGACCTGGCCCGCATGCTGGCCGCCCCTGCAGACGGTGACCGCTTCTGGCAAGGCAGCCGCAACGACCGGCCCATACCCGCCGGTGAGGCACCGATCGACGACGCCTGGCTTGCGCCTGCGCTGGCTGCCTATGCTACCAACGAGCCTTTTGAGTGGCAGGGAACCGTCAGCAACAAGGACCGGACGCTGGGCGCGCGGCTCTCGGGTGAGCTCGCGCTGCAACAGGCGCGCCGCCAACATACCGGCGACGACACGCACCCTGCCCTGCGCTTCAACATGACCGGGGCAGCAGGCCAAAGTTTCGGCGCGTTTGCCACCAGGGGCCTATCGCTTGTTCTGGAGGGCTTGGCCAACGACTTCGTAGGCAAAGGCTTGTGCGGCGGTGAGCTGGTACTGCGGGGTCAGGGACGTGCCGCGCGCGAAAGCGACCGCCATGTCATCCTCGGCAACGTCGCGCTGTACGGCGCTACCAGCGGGTCGCTGTTTGCGGCAGGCCGTGCCGGTGAGCGGTTTGCCGTCCGCAACTCCGGTGCGCTTGCGATTGTGGAGGGTGTAGGCGACCACGGTTGCGAGTACATGACCGGCGGCACCGTGGTAGTGTTGGGCCGCACCGGCATAAACTTCGGCGCGGGCATGACCGGCGGTCGTGCCTGGGTCTTCGACGAGGACGGCTGCTTCGTGACCGATCGGCGCTACCATGGCGCGTTTCTTGACGCCGATCCCTGGTCGGAGCTTGACGCGGAATCGCAGGAGGCTATACGGGACCTGGTAGTGCTGCATGGTGAAAAGACAGGCAGCACACGCGCCCAGTGGCTGCTGGCCGACTGGGACACGCTTGCCGCAAAAATGGTCCGGTTGAACCCGCTGCCGCAAGCCTAAGCCCCACGTACATCTCCTTCGCGCCAAACTGCGCTTCCGCACAGTTTGGCGCACCTGTTCCCGGTCAAGTACAGTGGCAAGGTATGTCAAGCCCCGGCGCTCCCGAGTACCGAACACTGAACGAGGTCTTTTACAAGGCCATCGGCTATGACTCCCCAGACATCATCCGCGTGCTTCGTAAGGATGGAAGCTGGGACAACATCTCATGCACCGAACTCTACGCGCGTGTGCGCGCCCTGGCCGGGGCACTTGCAAATCTTGGCCTGCGTAAAGGTGACCGCGTTGCCATCATTGGAGAGAACCGCTGGGAATGGGCAGTCAGCGACTTCGCCACGCTACTCACAGGCATCGTCAACGTACCGCTATTCCCCACGTTGCATGCACCGCAAATCGGCGAGCTGCTGCTGCATTCCGGGGCGCGGGCCGTGATCGTTTCAACAGCGGCGCAACTCAAAAAAGTGCTCGAAATTCGCGGTCAGACCGCGCTTGAGCACATCATCGTGATGGACGAATTCCCTGCGAACAGCAGCCGCGAAGCCGATGTGCTTTCCTTCACTTCGCTGATCGAGCACCGCGAAGGAGGACGGGATGCCGGCTTTGACGCACAGGCGGCCACCGTCACCGGCTCCGATTTGGCCTCCATCATCTATACCTCCGGCACCACCGGGGAGCCCAAGGGCGTCATGCTGACCCACGGCAACATGGCATCGAACGTCAGCTACTCACTGCGAGAGTTTTCCTTTGCCGGACCGCAACGCACAGTTTCCTTCCTGCCGCTGTCGCACGTTACCGCCCGCCATGCCGACTATGCCCTGTACTCGCTGGGCTTTTCCATGGCCTACTGCCCGACGATGGACAAATTGATGGGTGCTTTCAAAAGCGTCCAACCCACGCTCATCGTTTCCGTACCCCGCGTGTTTGAAAAGGTGCGGCAGGAGGTAGAGCGGCGCTCCCGCGCCTCCAAGGTGAAAACCGCTGTTGTGCGCTGGGCCATGGGCGTCGGCAAGGCGCATGAGTTGCAAATCCTTGCCGGGCGCACCCCGTCCTCTGTCACCTGGAAGCTGGCTGACAAGCTCTTCTACAGCAAGGTGCGCGAGGTTTTCGGCGGCGCGGTAACGCACTTCATTGCCGGTGGTGCGCCGCTCGGACCGGATACGACGCACTGGTTTGCGCAGGCGGGCATTCGCATTCTTGAGGGTTACGGCCTCACGGAAACCTCCCCGGTAATTGGTGTCAACACGCCTGCGCCGGGCAGCTATCGCATCGGCTCCATTGGCAAGCCGCTCCCCAACCTCCAGGTAAAAACCGCGCTTGACGGAGAACTGCTGGTGAAAGGCCCGAGCGTGTTCTCCGGCTACTGGCAAAGCCCGGAGCTGAGCTGCCGGGCTTTTGACGCGGAAGGCTGGTTCCAGACAGGCGATATTGCCGCCCGGGATGCTGACGGTTTTATTTTCATCACCGACCGGAAAAAAGAGCTCATCAAAACTTCAGCCGGCAAGTTCATCGCGCCCCAGCCGATCGAAGGTCGCCTGAAAGCCGATCTTTTTGTAAGCCAGGCCGCGCTGGTCGGAGACCGGCAAAAGTATGTCGCGGTACTTATCGCCCCAAACTTTGAGGTTCTGGAGCCTTGGGCGCGCAAGCAAAACATCCCCGTAGGCACACGCCGGGAACTTGTAGAGCATCCCCTGGTCATCGCGCGCTTCAAGGAAACTGTCAAGCAGGTCAACAGCACCCTGGCCGATTACGAACTGCTCAAGCGGTTTGCCCTGGTCACGGATGAGTGGGCCATCGACACCGGCGAACTCACCCCTTCGCTTAAGCTGAAACGCCGGGTGCTGCAAGAAAAGTACCGCGAGGAGATTGCCGGTTTGTTCCGCTAACCGTCCGCCGTGTTTGTTGAAACGCCTGACTTTTGTTACGAGTCAGCCGGAAATGAAGCCGGTTCTTTCAACTTTTGGTTGAAAGCCGACTGCAAAGCAGTTATAAGCCAGAGATGTAAGGGGGTTCCATGCGAAGCAGTGTGATTCGGATCGAAAAGGCCGTAATCCCCCATGTCGTTGAGGTACCTGTACGTGAGGTCATGGACATTCGCCAGGCCTCGTCCTACCTGGGTATCAGTTCAGACAGCTTGTACCGCTACGCCTCGGATGGAACCGTGCCTTGCTTCCGGCTCGGCAATCGCTGGCGCTTCAAAAAATCCCGCCTCGATAGCTGGATGGATGAGCAAAGCGGACCGGCCAAGGCAAAGCCGGTACGCGCGCAGGATAAAAAGCCGGTGCGAGCTGCCCGATAGCGCTGCCCCATAGCTGGAAGCAGGGCATCAACCATCAACGGTGGTGATCGTCATGCCCGCCACCGTGATTGTCATGGTTATCATGTCCGCCGCCATCTGAGTGCTGTTGCGGAGCGCTGTGTTGCTGCTGCGGTGCCTGTTGCGGTGCAGGCCGACTAGGCTGCTGCGGAGCCTGCTGTACCGGACGATTGTACTGCTGCTGCTGAGGAGCCTGCTGTACAGGACGGTTGTACTGCTGCTGCGGAGCCTGCTGAACCGGACGATTGTATTGCTGTTGCGGAGCCTGCTGAACTGGACGGTTGTACTGCTGTTGTTGCTGCACCGGCTGCACAGGACGGTTGTACTGCTGCTGCTGAGCCTGCTGTGTACCGCGATTGATTTGCGGAGGAGTCGGCTGAACCGGGCGATTGAATGGTTGCTGCGGACCTTGCGCCCGCACTGCATTCTCTTGGCCGGGATAGCTGCCGCGATTCGCCGTGTTCCCCCCATTGTTGAATGTCTGAGAGCCGCGATTTACCGTGTTCCCGCCATTATTTAAAGTGTTGCCACCATTATTTAAGGTATTCCCGCCACGGTTGTAGGTATTCCCGCCATTGTTGAGAGTCTGCGGCCCACGATTGAAACCATTGCCTCCATTGTTGGAAGTCTGCGGCCCACGATTGAAACCATTGCCCCCGTTGTTGAAAGTATTGCCGCCCCGGTTCACCGTAACGTTATTAATGGTGGTCCGATTGCCGGCGTTGCTGTAGCGCGCCGCCTGCTGCTGGTTAAAGGCGCGCGCCTCCGGTGCCCGGTCATAGTGGCCGTAGTTGCCGTGGTTGATTACGGTCACACTATTTGAAATATAAGTGTTGTGCTGGTAGAGCACCGCATGCGAGCGCCAGTCCGGCTGCCAGCTATGGTATCCCCATCCGAAATGTGTAAACGCACCGATGGCAATGCCCAGGCCGAAGCCGAGCGCCAGGCCGGTCCCAAAAGAAATGCCGCGCGGTGGCCCGTAATAGTAGTGCGGGTACACGACGAGGGGCTCGCCGTAGACCACCCACGGGTTGTAGTACGGCACGTACACGATAGTCGGGCTGACCGGGGCAATCACGATATCGTCAGGCTGGTAGATGACGTTGAGCTGCTGCGTGGGACGCAGGTTGCCCGCTGCGTAGGCGCGCTGCCGCATCACCTGCACGGCATTCAGCACGTCCTGCGGCTGGTTGTAGTAGGCGTTGCCCAGCTGCACGGTCCATTGCAGGTTCTGGTTCAGGTTGGCAAGCACCTGCGGAAACGCAACCAGTGCCTTCACGCTCGGGTCCCAGGGCTCCGTGTTGGCCTGCTCGGCAAGCTGCTCCGGCGGGTAGTTGCCGCTCTCCTGCACAAACTGCTCGGCATTTTGCAGCTGCGCGGGGTATGTGGCACCGGCCAGCACCTGCGCTACCAGCGAGTCAGGGTACAGCGCGATGGGTGCCACCAACTGGTCAAGCTGGCCAGGCCCTTGCGGCAAGTAATTCGACTGCGGCGCTCCCTCTTGCTCATACTCGGGCTGCGGCCCTTCCTGCCCTAAAGCTGTGCCGAAACTGAGCGGCAGTATAGCCATGGCCAGTGCGCCTGCAATCGCCTGCTGTATCCCACTGCGAAAAACAAAAATCCCGCGTCCTGCATGGTCCGAATAGTTCCGCATGGCTGTTCCTCACTTTTGCCGTGTCTTTGTGCTTTTAACGCGCTTGCTTTCGGGAATCGGCTGTGAACTGCCCGGCCGTCCTGTTCCGTCTGTGCAGACACGCTTGCCCTGCAATAGTTCCGGTGCCCGCGTGCAATCGCTGACATGTCTGCTGCTTCCTATATCGTCTACTTTGATACATACATGAATTACTCAGCCCGAATTCTTAACCTGCGTGCGCACATGGCCGCGGAGTACCTTGAAGCATTGCTGCTGACGCATCTGCCGGATGTACGGTACCTGTGCGGGTTTACCGGCTCCAATGCCGTGCTGCTCATATTCGGGAGCCGCGCGGTATTGCTCACGGATGGCCGCTACACCACGCAGGCAAGGGAAGAGTGTGCCGGGATCGGCGTGCGCGTGGTCATCGGCAAGCACCTGCTGCCCCAAGCGTGCGCCCTGCTGCTGCGGATGGGTATTGCCTCGGTCGCGTTTGACGGCAGCGTAACGCAGGTTGCGGCGCTCCAGCGCATGCAGGCGGCCCTGCCGGAGTCCATGAGCAAGGCCCTCCAGTTAAGTTTTTTCAAGCCGCTCCCCGGCTCGCCGGTTGCCGCGCTGCGTCAGCGCAAGGATGAAGATGAGCTGCGCCTGATGGAACAAGCCGCGCTCGTCGGCTGCAAAATTTTTGACGCCGCCCTGCCTCACATGGCTGCCGGTGTGCCCGAGCGCGACATCGCCGCGGAGCTTGAATATGCCGCAAGGAAGCTGGGTGCCGATGCCATGTCATTTGAAACCATCGTCGCCTCCGGCAAGCGGTCCGCCTTGCCGCACGGCCATGCCACCGGCCAAGGGCTGCCGCGCCGTGGGTTCGTGACGCTCGATTTTGGTGTTATGCTCATGGGTTACTGCTCTGACATGACGCGCACTGTGTACCTCGGCAACCCGACACGCGAAGAAAAAGCAGCCTACGCCGCCGTGCTCGCGGCAGAGCAGGCCGGTGTCGAAGCAGTGCGCGCAGGCGTTACAGCAAGCAAGGTTGACAGGGCTGCACGCGGCACGTTGCGCCGGCATGGTCTGGCAAAATACTTTACCCACTCCACCGGCCACGGCGTCGGCCTTGAAATTCATGAGGGTCCCCGCCTGGCTGCCAAGGTTCAGGACGTGCTCGCAGCAGGCATGGTCGTTACCATTGAGCCGGGTATCTACCTGCCGGACCGCTTCGGAATCCGCATCGAAGATATGGTGGTGGTTGAAGAAAAAGGTGCGCGTGTACTGACCCCTACACCCAGGGAGCTGCTTACCTTGTAACCCACCCGCCCCATTCCTCTGAAAATACAACAACCTACCCACAGAAAGCCCAGAAATGAATCCGGAAGAAATCCAGGCGCTCAAAGACCTCATTGAGTTCCTGCAAGAGAAAAAAATCGGCGAGTTTCGCCTTGAGCACGGCGAACTCAAAGTCGAACTGAAATTTGAAGCAGCATTCACTGCTGCTAACACAAGCTCGCAACTGGACCCCGCGCTGCTGGCGCGCCTGCTCGCCAATGCTCCCCCCGCGCCGCCGCCTGCCGCGCTCCAATCGCCCGGCACGCCCGCGCCTGCGATGCCGGTCACCCCTGAAGCTTCTGAAGAGGTTCTGCACACCATCAAGTCACCGATTGTAGGCACCTTTTATGAGTCGCCCTCGCCGGGTTCACCGGCCTTTGTCAAGCCCGGCGACCAGGTTGAAGTCGGTCAACCTCTGTGCATCGTCGAGGCCATGAAGCTGATGAACGAGATTGAGTCCGATGTAAGCGGCGAGATCGTCAAGCGCCTGGTGCAGGGTGGCCAGCCGGTCGAATATGGTCAGCCCTTGTTCGCCGTTCGCACGCGCTCATAGCGCTCCATACAAGCCGGGCAGGAGACCTCGCAACAATGTTCAGAAAAGTACTTATCGCTAATCGAGGCGAGATCGCCCTGCGCGTCATCTGTGCCTGCAAGGAACTCGGCATTCGCACCGTCGCCATTTATTCCGAAGCAGATCGCAACGCGCTGCACGTCCGCTTTGCCGATGAAGCCATCTGTATCGGGCCGCCCCGCTCGTCTGAAAGCTACCTCCATGTGCCGGCTGTGATTGCCGCCGCTGAGATTGCCGATGTCGATGCGATTCACCCGGGCTACGGCTTGCTGAGCGAGAATGCGAACTTCGCCGAAGTGTGCCGCGAGTCGAACATCAAGTTCATCGGCCCGCCGCCCGAGGTCACCCGCATGATGGGTGAAAAGTCGATGGCACGCCAGACCATGAAGAAGGCTAAAGTGCCGATCCTGCCCGGCTCGGATGGCGTGCTGGCCGATGAAAATGAGGCGCTTGAGTGGGCGCGGAGCATCGGCTACCCGGTCATCCTGAAAGCGGTTGCGGGCGGCGGTGGGCGCGGCATGCGCATCGTGCGCGCCGCTGCGGAGCTGCCCGACCTGTACCGTGCTGCCAGCTCGGAAGCCGCCAACGCTTTCGGCAACGGCGACATGTACATGGAAAAATTCATTGAGCGCCCCCGTCACATCGAATTCCAGGTCATGGCCGATGAGCACGGCAATGTCCTGTCGCTCGGCGAGCGCGAATGCTCCATCCAGCGCCGCCACCAGAAGCTGATCGAGGAAGCGCCGTCGCTGCAAATAACAGAAAAAATGCGCGCGGAGATCGGCAAGACCATCCGCAAATCGCTTGTGGACGTGGGTTACCAGAATGCCGGTACCATCGAATTTTTGATGGATGAAGACGGCAAGCTCTACTTCATTGAAATGAACACGCGCATCCAGGTAGAGCATCCCGTGACTGAAATGGTTACCGGCATTGACCTGGTAAAGGCGCAGCTGCGTGTTGCTGCCGGAGAAAAGCTTTCGTCCATCATTCCCGACCCGATCACCATCCGGGGCCATGCGATCGAGTGCCGCGTCAACGCCGAGCACCCTGAAAAGTTCACCCCCTCAGCCGGCAAGATCACTGCGTTCAACCTGCCCGGCGGCAACGGTGTACGCGTGGATACGGCGCAATATGCCGAGGGCGTAGTGCCGCCCTACTATGACTCACTGATTGCCAAGCTGATCGTGCACGGCAAGGATCGCCCGGAGGCAATTGCGCGCATGGAGCGGGCGCTTGAGATGTTTGTCGTGGAGGGGATTTACACGACGATCCCGCTGCACCGCCGCATCTTCCTGGACCCCGACTTCCGCAAGGGTGCATTCGATACCAAGTTTATGGAGCGATTTTTCGAGCGAGAAAAAGAGCGGCGCGACCAGACCGTGCACATCGTTGCAAGTTGATGCCATTGCAACAATCCGCTATAAGCTACACCTTGTCCGGCCACTGCCGGGCTCCATGCAACACCCGGAGAATCCGCACCATATCACCCTTGATCTCGTAGACAGCGACATAAGGCGTTCGTTGAATTACAAGCTCGCGTGTTCCTGAAACGCGTCCCGGTCGACCGATCTCGGGTAGTGTCATCAACCGGTCGACTTGAGTTTCAATATGGTCATCGATTCTCGCTGCGGCACGTGGGCTGTCGGCTTCAATGTAGTCAAAGATGTCTTCCCGATCCGAGACCGCAAAGAGGCTCCAAAGAAGTTTCACCCTCAATTTTCAGCATGTACGGCAGCGTTCCGGCGCGCGGCAAACCGTGCTTTCACCTCTTCGCCGGTCACAGCGGGACGGGAATCGTTGACTGCCTCCTGCACTTTGAACCGGAACCACGCATCATGCGCTTCCATGTTTGAGGCAAGAGGAAACGGCAGAGCACCTTCATTCGCAGTCCGCGTCAGGAGAATGCGAACTGCATCGGAAACAGTCATCCCAAGCTGCTCAAGTACAGCGGTCGCTCTTTCTTTTACATCAGGATCAATGCGGGTCTGAACAAGGGCGTTCGCGGCCATGGAACCTCCTAAAGCTGCTGTAATGCAAGTGTATGACAAAGTCTAGTGATGCAAAAGGTTATGTCTGCTCGTAACAAGGACAGCAACCGGATAAAAGACGTACATTACGCAGATCGCTAAAGAATGTTCACCGCCCGCGCCGCTAGCAGCACCAGTGTCACCAACGAAATACTCGCCTGCACCATCATCAGCCCCTTGGCCCAGCGCGAAAGCACCGGCACATCCGTCGGAGAAAACGCGGTACTGGTGTTGAAAGCAAGAAACAGGTAATCCACAAAGCCGGGCGTCCAGCCGCTCGCTCCCTGCGGTGTCTGTAGCGAAGGCATGGTCATCTGGGGAAACAGAAACGCGCCTTCGGTATGCGCGTCGCGCAGGTCGCGGGCGTGGGGTCCACCCGCATCGAGCCGCCAGTACCAGGATGCGAACACGAGCACATTGCTGATCCACAGAACCCCTGCCACCCCCAGCAGCTGCTTGGGTGTAAGCGTGTGCCCAGGCAGCGAACGCACCAGCAAGGCCAGCGACCATATCAGCGCCAGCGTAACCAGGCCGTTGTTGCAATAGGCCAGCAGCTCATTTAGCCTGTGCCGTCCGTGCCGCCGTGCCAGCACCGCGGGAACGGTCAGCCCGGCAACTACCACCAGCAGCAGCCAGCGCGGCCCAAAGGAAAGCTGGTTGGGCAGCGCAAAGTCAAGCCCACCCACCGAGAGCAGCGCCAGGATCGCCGGCCAGCGCGGTTCGTTGCTGCCCTCATTTTGCACGGAGCTTTGCACGGAGCTTTGCGCGGAGTTTTGTATGGATCGAGCCATGGCTGTTCCCGATAGTAGGCGAGCTTCGCCCCGGACACCAGCAGTTAGAGTGAAGGGATGCCCTTCACTCTGCCGCCGCTCTATCCCATTCTCGATTCGCTGTACTTCCCCGGCGAGCCGGTTGCGCGTGCCGCGTACCTGCGCGATACGGTGCAGGCCTTGGCAGATGCAGGCGTCACCATGCTGCAACTGCGCGTAAAACATGCCGGGACCGAACAACTGCTGCGCGATGCCGAAGCGGTGCGAAGCGCCGCGCCCGCACACCTGCAACTTATCCTGAACGACCGCGCCGACCTGCTTGGGCAGACCGGTTTTACCGGTGTGCACCTGGGGCAAAGCGATCTTGCAATAGAAACTGCACGCACCCGGTGCGGCACTGCTGCGATCCTGGGGCTATCAACCCATACCGTAGGCCAGGTCGAGCAGGCGAGCTGCACCCAAGCCGACTACCTTGCAGCCGGGCCTGTCTTTGCCACCTCCAGCAAGCCGGATGCAGAACCTGCGATCGGCCTCATGGGTCTCCGCGCAGCGCGAGCTGCCACAGGCAAGCCGCTGGTAGCTATCGGCGGCATCACCCTATCAAACGCACAGGCGGTACGGGCTGCGGGTGCCGACTCGATTGCTGCGATCGGCGCTATCTTCGCCGCCGGCAAGCAGGGTAGCGGCAGCTCCCCCGGCAGAATGGCAGAAGACTTTCTGAAGCTTTTGCGGTAGAACAACTTGTAACGTGTCGATAGCCCCGCCCCTAGCCCCTGTTCCCCAGGCCAATCCACAGCTGACCAAGGGCCTCGGCCTTTTCTCGGCAACCTCGATTGTGATCGGGTCCATGGTCGGCTCCGGCATCTTCATCGTTTCAGCAGACATCGCGCGGCTCACCGGCTCGCCTGCGCTGCTTATCGGTGCATGGCTGGTCACTGCGGTCATGACGATTATCGGCGCATTATCGTATGGCGAGCTTGCCGCCATGATGCCCAAAGCGGGCGGCCAGTATGTCTACCTGCGTGAGGCTCTCGGACCCATGTGGGGCTTCCTGTTCGGCTGGACGTTATTCCTGGTCATCCAGACGGGCACCATTGCAGCGGTAGGCGTGGCATTCGGCAAGTTCCTCGGGGTGTTTTTCCCCTCAGTTTCGTCCACGCATTGGCTGCTGCACCTGGGCCGCGTGCCCGCCCTGCAAATCGGTCCGGTCACACTCGGCAACATGGAGCTTGGCATCAACACGGCCAACCTGGCCGGCATCCTGATCGTGATCCTGCTTACGGTGGTCAACATCTTCGGCGTTCGGCTCGGCGCACTGGTACAGAATGTGTTCACCACTGCCAAAACACTCGCACTGCTGGCGCTGGTGCTATTCGGGGTTGTGCTCGGACGCAATCCTGCCGCCATGGCAGCCAACTTCGCACATGGCCGTTTCTGGACCGGTGCGGGCTTGCACGCGCTGCATCCGCTGGCAACCTCGGGCGGCCCCATCCTGGTCGGCATCGTTACCATGCTTGCCGTTGTGCAAACCGGCTCGCTTTTTTCAGCCGATGCCTGGAACAACGTCACCTTCACCGCGGGTGAAGTTCGCAACCCGAACCGCAACCTGCCGCTCTCGTTGATTCTCGGCACAGGGATTGTGCTGTCGCTGTACCTGCTGTCGAACTTCGTCTACCTGTTCGCGCTGCCGCTCGCCGGTGACCCTCACGGAGCGACGCTTACCGCGCGCGGCATTCAGTACGCCGGTGAAGACCGCGTGGCTACCGCGGTGCTGGAGCAGATTTTCCACTCCGCCGGTGCCTACCTGATGGCTGCCGCCATCCTGATCTCGACCTTCGGCTGTGCTAACGGGCTCATCCTTGCAGGCTCGCGCGTGTACTACGCCATGAGCCGGGACGGGTTATTCTTCAAGGCCGCAGGCTCGCTGCACCCGCGTTATAAGACGCCGGTTGCCTCGCTGATCTTGCAGGCTGTTTGGACCTGCCTGCTTTGCATCTCCGGCTCGTACGGGCAATTGCTGGACTACATCATTTGCGCCGAGCTGGTCTTCTACATCCTCACAATCGCAAGCCTGTTTGTGCTGCGAGTCAAAAGCCCAAATGCGGTGCGGCCATACCGTGCGCTCGGCTACCCTGTGTTGCCCGCGCTCTACATCGTAATGGCGACTACGATTTGCTACACGCTGCTGCGCTACAAACCGCAATACACCTGGCCGGGATTGTTTCTGGTCCTGCTGGGTGTGCCGGTGTACTTCTTCTGGTCGCGCTCGGCGCGTCTGGGCGCTGCACTGTAAAAATCAACCAACTCGAAGGGAAAAAATCTGCCCATGGCGAATCTGCTGGCCACCAAACCACTTTCCCTACTCCGCGATGAGGCTAGCGAAGAAGGGGAACAGACCCTCAAGCGGTCGCTCGGGCCTGTCAACCTGGTTACGCTCGGCATCGGTGCCATTGTCGGCGCGGGTATCTTTGTGCTCACCGGTCACGCCGCCGCCGCCAATGCGGGACCGGCGCTTGCGCTGTCGTTCATACTTGCCGGCATCACCTGTGCCTTTGCCGGGCTGTGCTACGCAGAGTTCGCTTCCATCATTCCGATTGCCGGCTCTGCCTACACCTACGGCTATGCCACCCTCGGCGAGTTCGTCGCCTGGATCATCGGCTGGGATCTGGTCCTCGAATATGCCTTCGGTGCTGCCACGGTAGCCAGCGGCTGGTCCGGTTACCTGCTGAGCCTGCTTGAGCAGCTGCACTTGACGCCTTCTCCCGCGTTGGCGCGCTTTACCACTACCTACGGAAACACCATCTACCTGTCGCATAACCGCTGGGTGCCCCTAGCCGCCTTCGCGCCCGGCACCGATGTCTCCCACCTGGTACATGTCACCGGCATCGCCAACGTTATCGCTTTTTGCGCGATTGTTCTGGTCACTGCGGTCCTCGTCATCGGCATCCAGGAATCGGCAAACCTCAACTCCGCCATCGTCTTCCTCAAGCTCGGCATCGTGGCCGTTTTTGTCGTGCTCGGCACCAATTTCCTGCTGCACCACCAGCAGCTGCTCGCACATAACTGGCATCCGTTCATCCCGAAAAATGAAGGCCCAGGCAAATACGGCTTGTCCGGTATTGCAGCCGGTGCCGCCTCCGTGTTTTTCGCCTACATCGGCTTTGACGCTGTATCGACCGCCGCCCAGGAGGCCAAGAACCCCAAGCGTGACATGCCCATCGGTATCCTTGGATCGCTCGTCTTCTGCACACTGATCTACATTGTGGTGTCGCTGGTGCTCACCGGCCTGGTAAACTACCGTGAGCTGAATGTAGCCGAGCCGGTTGCCATGGGCATCGACGTTACCGGCATCACCTGGGGCTCTATCCTTGTCAAAGTAGGCGCGGTCCTGGGCCTCGCCACTGTCATGCTGGTCATGCTGCTCGGTCAATCGCGCGTGTTCTTTTCCATGTCGAAAGACGGCCTCCTACCTAAGTGGGCCAGCGTCATTCACCCGCGATTCCGCACACCCTGGATTTCAAACATCGCCGTCGGCTCCATTGTTGCCTTTCTGCCTGCACTCCTGCCCATCGGCAAGCTGTCTGAACTGGTCAATATGGGCACGCTATTAGCTTTTTCCATTGTCTCGGCAGGCGTATGGATCTTGCGCGTCCGGCAGCCCGATCTGCCCCGTCCCTTCAAAACGCCCCTGGTACCGCTGGTGCCGATTCTAGGTATCGGAAGCGCGTTCTACCTGATGTTCAACCTGCCTTTGCTGACCTGGGAAGGCGTAGGCGTGTGGCTCGCAATCGGGCTGGCAATCTACTTCGGCTACTCCGTGAAGCACAGCAAGGTACAAAAGCTGCCTGATGAACGCACAAACGGGCACACATAAATACACGCTTGATTTTCAGCCGAGGTCCGGCGCATCATAAGGGTGCAGAAGTAGTTCCCTGGAGAGGTCGATGCTCCCCAGGGAGGTTCGGCGCTACTTCCGCAGCGCAGTCCAAAGCAACAGAACCACCGCCATTACCAGTCGCCAGTCAAGCACGACGGTAATTTGCAGCCGGAACCATGAAGCACGTTCTAGGTCCTGGTTCAATTACCGGTCCTCCTTCCCTCGGGCGGCTCCTGGGTCGTTTCAGCGACCCAGGGCCGCCCGATCCGGTTTACCGCTCACGACAAGGAAAGAAGGCGTGTTTAGTGTAGCGCGCTTGCTTGAAGCGATACCTGCAATCGCCCCCGGCAAAAGTCCAAGAGTCATCATGGTGTCCACCTGCGCCTCTAAAAGTCCTCAGCTAATACGCAGGAACGTCTATATCGGATTCCTCCGTTTCCACAAACTCTTAGAGCAACATCAAAGTTAAAATCCGCTTCACCCCATCCCTTCCTTACGATCACAGGCATCTGTCTCAAGAGCAGATTGCTGTGCATATCTCCTTTAGGAAAT
This sequence comes from uncultured Acidobacteriaceae bacterium, assembly GCA_964236655.1. GTDB lineage: Bacteria > Acidobacteriota > Terriglobia > Terriglobales > Acidobacteriaceae > EB88. Next base: position 18,986 of record CAXSFX010000062.1, read on the forward strand.
TATGCGCAATGTAACTGCGCATGTTTCAGGAGGTTTCATCCGTGCCGGCAAAACTTTTTACGTCCCCTCTCTGCCCATCCGAAAAGGTCACCGAAGACCAGCTTGCCACTGACCTGGCTGTTCTCGATCTCGACAAGGTCGTTCATTCCGTAAACCGTCGCTCGTTCTTTACCTCGCTAACTGCCCTTGCTGCCGCAACAGCCGGTGCCGGGCTTCTCGCTGCCGCCCCCAAGGCACAAGCGCAAAACACCGCCCCGCCAAACTCCGTGATTGTCGAAGTTCTTAACTTCGCCCTTAACCTTGAATACCTCGAAGCAAACCTGTACATCAATGTTTCCGGTTCCGCACCCCTCTCGCAGAAGCTCGGTACAGGGGCGCCGATCACCGGTCTGCCCGGTCGCCT
>CAXSFX010000063.1:0-19067 GCA_964236655.1 uncultured Acidobacteriaceae bacterium
GCTTCCAACTTCCCCGGTGCCAACATCACCGCCACATTCTGGCGGTCCATGGAGAACCTGACCGTGAACCCGGTGACTGCCACAGCGCAGGATGCACCGCCGAACACGCTGCAATGGGGTGTTTCGCAGGGCGCGCCCCTGCGCCGTATCCAGGTCAACGGCGACCTGGAGCTGACAGACTCCTTTTGCGGCAATGCGAGCGGCGGCTTTATGGCTGATATTGTTGTGACCGGCAATGTCAATCCGTGCTCGCAGCAGCAGTGGTTTACACGCAACAGCACGCTGGGCAGCTGGAGCGGCGCGGTATGGAATATGGTCTTCCCGGGCGTTGAAGGTGCCCCGGCACCGTCATACCCCAAGCCGCCGTACACTGAGCTGCTTACAACGCCGGTAAGCCGTGAAAAGCCTTTCCTCTACATCGATGTGAACGGCAGTTACAAAGTGTTTGCGCCATCGGTGCAGCGGAACTCCCGCGGCACAACCTGGGCCACGGGCAGCCAGCCGGGGCGCTCCATTTCGATCAGCGACTTCTTCATCGCAAAGCCGGCAAATACTGCGCACCAAATCAATGCGGCGCTCGACTCCGGCAAAAACCTAATACTGACGCCGGGTATCTATCAGCTTGACCGCACAATCAATATCAGGAGACCCGACACTGTAGTGCTTGGCATCGGCTACGCAACCCTGGTGCCGCAGAAAGGTACAGCGGCGCTCACGGTGGAAGATGTTCCCGGCGTTCAGATCGCCGGCTTGATTGTGGATGCGGGTCCGGTCAACTCACCGGTGCTGCTACAGCTCGGTAGCCTGCGGGGTGCCAAGGCCGGCGTTGCCGCGAACCCGACAACACTCAGTGACATAGTTTTCCGCATCGGTGGTGCCACCCTGGGCAAAGCGACGACGAGCCTTGAGGTGAACCAGAACGATGCGATTCTGGATAACATCTGGGCCTGGCGTGCGGATCATGGCCAAAACCCTGCTGATGTGGGATGGGCTGTGAACACGGCAGCGCACGGCGTGGTGGTCAATGGAAACAACGTAACGGCCACCGGCCTTGCGGTAGAGCACTACCAGCAGGAGCAGGTGCTATGGAACGGCAATGGCGGCAAAACCATCTTCTATCAAAGCGAGCTGCCGTATGACCCGCCAAGCCAGGCCGCATGGATGGATGGCACGGCCAACGGCTATCCATCCTATGTGGTGGCAGATAGCGTCAAGTCGCACCAGGCATATGGACTGGGTATTTACTCCTACTTTGACCAGAACATCGACATCGTGGAGGACAATGCAATGACAGTGCCGATTACCCAGGATGTCGCCATTCAGGGGGTGGGTACTGTGTTCCTCAATGGCAGCGGGTCGATCACGCATGTCATTAATGGTGTGGGTGCGGCGGTGAACAAGGGCTTTGCGGACCAGTTGAGCCCTGTCATTGCGTATCCCTAGGCTACTTATAAACACAGCTTTACAGAAAAGGGTGGCTCACAATGGCCGCCCTTTTTGTTGTTAAAGTTCAACAGGAATATCTTTTCAGAACATCCCTGAATTGACTACAAAACTGGTTTTTTCTAATGGTTCGGACGTTTGATACACCTTACTTTGATACGACCTGCATTATTGCAGGAAGTCATCTCATCTATGTAGTCGATTTCCAACTCTGTATCACTTAACCATCTAACATTTTGACTTTCGACTGACTTCCAGCCGCCCATAAAAACAAACTTTGTATCAAAGCCGTGGTCTGCGAATAACTGCACTCCTGTGTCGCCTCCGAGACCACCACTATCTGAGTCCTCACACCTGGCGGCGTACTTACCGTTCGGCGAGTAAATAGGTATGCCGTGCGTATTACAGCCGATGGATCCTAGTGTGATCAGCAGGAGAAGAAGAACGCTTACCGCGGCCAAGCAAGCACCAAGAAGCCGCGATGTCACGCGAAGTAAGGCTCTTTTTTTTCTAACCGCTCGCATGACCCAGACTGAAGCGAATAGCAAAAATACCCCGACAGCCCAAACCTGTATAAGTCCCCAATCGATGAAAAGCATGGCTTATTGCTTGTCCTGAATTTCAAACACAAGACGCTTGCCCAAAATGTTAGCTGCTCGCGTCAGGGTCTCTAGCGTGACTGCGGTGTTTTCAGGATCAAGCAGTCGATCTAATTGAGAGCGGCTGGTTTTTAGCTCTTTTGCCATACCCTGCTTTGTCTTATGCTGCTTCTCCATTTCCTGCTCGAACTGCCAGGCGAGAACACGCTTGACAGCTGCGCTTTCCCCTTCATTTCTAATTCCCTCTTCTTCCAGAAAACTGTCGAAGGAAGAGCCTGTGTGCATGGAATTTATACTTAATTCTTCCGTCATTGTGGTGCCCCCACTTCATAAATTTCAACAAGCATTTACATAAATATCAAAGAAGCTCAATAAATCCATCAACAGTCATATTCGCGGCGTGAATCAAAGCACGCAGAAGTCCGGTAGAAAGCTCTTTGTGCTGAGGAATAGCAAGGTTTGCTCTTTCTCCAGGTTGAATCATGACTAAGTGGCTTCCTACTTGCCCTGAGATCTGCCAACCCGCCCATGCAAAAGCCTTGGCAGCTTCTTTTCCGGAAATGTTCGCAAGCTTACCCATAAATACTAGACGGCAACAATTAGCTGTGACTGTTCCGGCGGCAAAGACTTTATGGCCTTCTGATCTTCAGCCCATAGCCAGGCTGTAATCGCTTCCTTGATATTTTCAAGGGTCTCTTTCTCATCGCGACCCTGAGAGAAGCAGCCCGGAAGTGCCGGGCATCCGGCAACAATCCATCCATCCTCGGATTTTTCGAGCGAGACATGAAACATCATGGGCGATCGGCTCCTTCACTGAGTATAAAGGTGAGTGCTTACGCACTGCGGTTAGCCAAAACGCATACCCAAGGCAGTATGCTGGGCTTGCGTATGAACGATCAAACAGAAGTACAAAACGAGCAGAAAACGATCCAGGTGCAGTTGCCTGACGGGGCGGTGCGACAGGTGCCTGCGGGGACTACCCCACTGGAGATTGCGACTAGCATTTCACCCAGGCTGGCGGCGGTAGTAGTCGTAGCGCGGGTGCGGCCTTTGCGGGTTGCGGCAGAAGCCGCCGAGCGCGACGCCAACACCGAGGCCGGCGTAACCGAGGCGGCCATGTACGGCACGGCGGACGCGGCAGCGGAGCGGCTAGTAGACTTGCGCGAGCCGCTGCACGAGGACGTCGCGCTCTCCCTGCTTAAGGAGACCGACCCCGATGCGCTGCGGGTGCTGCGGCACTCTGCGGCGCACGTAATGGCGACCGCGCTGCTTGAGCTGTTCCCCGACACAAAGCTGGGGCACGGCCCGGCAACGGACGCGGGCTTCTTTTACGATGTCTACCGCGAACAGCCGCTGACGCAGGATGATTTGAAACAGATCGAAGCGCGCATGGCTGAAGTAGCCGCGCGTGATGCCGCCTTTGTACGCGTCTATGAGCCGCGCGAGCAGGGCCTCGCCGGTTACGGGGCGCAGGGCGAGTTCATGAAGGTTCACTTCATTGAGCGTTTCACCAAGCCGGGCGAGCAGATTTCACTTTACAAAAACGGCGGGTCGGGCCATGAAAAGCCCGGCAACACCGCAGCCGAGAACGGCGGCTTCACAGATTTCTGCCGTGGCCCGCATGTGCCCTCCACTGGCCGCGTCAAAGCGTTCCGGCTGCTCTCGCTGGCCGGCGCATACTGGCTCGGCGATGAGAAAAACCCGCAGCTCCAGCGCATCTACGGCACCGCCTTTTTCACGCAGAAAGCAATGGACGATCACTTCGCGCAGCTTGAAGAAATCGCCAAGCGTGACCACCGCGTGCTCGGCAAGCAGCTCGACCTGTTTTCAATCCAGGAGATCGCAGGCGCGGGGCTCATCTTCTGGCATCCCAAAGGTGCCATCATCCGCAAAACGATGGAAGACTGGATGCGCGACGAGTGTATCCGTCGCGGGTACGAGCTGGTGTACACCCCGCATGTCGCCAAGGTAAACCTGTGGCAGACCAGCGGCCATGAAGGCTTCTACGCCGACAACATGTTCACGCCCATGAAGCTTGACGATGCGGATTACCGCATGAAGCCCATGAACTGTCCCTTCCACATCCTGATCTACAAAAACTCACCGAAGAGCTACCGCAACCTGCCGGTGCGCTATGCGGAGCTGGGCAATGTGTACCGCTACGAGCGCTCGGGCACCATGCACGGCCTGCTGCGAGTGCGCGGCTTTACGCAGGATGACGCGCACATCTTCTGCATGCCTTCACAGATCGAGGATGAAGTTGTCGCATGTATCGACTTCGCACAGGCAGTGCTCAAGACCTTCGGCTTCAGCGACTTCAAGGTCGAGCTGTCCACCTGGGACCCCAAGGACCGCGCCGCCTGGGCCGGGTCCGACGAGAACTGGGAGCTGGCGACGGGCGCGCTTGAGCGAGCCTTGAAACGCAAGGGCATTGCATATCAGACGATCTCCGGCGAGGCCGCTTTCTACGGACCCAAAATCGACATCAAGCTGGTCGATGTCCTCGGCCGTTTGTGGCAGTTGAGCACCGTCCAATTCGACTTCAACCTGCCCGCCCGGTTTGAGCTGGAGTATGTGGGCGAAGACGGCGAGCGGCACCAGCCGGTCATGGTGCATCGCGCGCTATTTGGCTCCGTTGAGCGGTTCTTCGGCGTGCTGATTGAGCAGTTCGCAGGCGCGTTCCCGCTATGGCTGGCACCCGTTCAGGTGGGCCTGGTGCCTATCGCAGAGCGCCATCTACCCTATGCGCAGGAGGTTAAAGCGCAGTTGCAACTCGCCGGTTTGCGCGTGGAGCTCGACGGGCGCAACGAGAAGATGAACGCAAAAATCCGCGAGCTCACGCTGCAAAAGGTTCCGTACGTGCTGGTGATGGGCGACAAGGAAGCCGAAGCGCAGGCGGTCAGCGTACGCACACGCGGCAAGGGCGACGGCGGGTCCATGCCGCTGGTGGAGTTCATTGCGCGCGCCAAAGACTTGCTGGGGACGCACTCGACGGAGTTATAGAGCTACGCGGGATTCTTAGGGATTTCGCAGCTCTCTTGGAGTCGATGACGATCTTGAACTGGGATCTATAGAGGAGCTTTTCAAGCCATCGTAAAGCCCCCTGACGCTGATGCTGATGGCGTGTCAGCAGTCCCTTATACTTGAGTCTTCTCAAAGAGGTGCTGCTGTGAGTCGCATTCTTACGCCACCCTGCCCACGCCTAAATTGCCGCTTCCTGATTGCTCTTGCCTCAGCCGCAGTCTCTGCCGCTCTAATTGCCTGCGGCAGCGGTAACAGCTCCTCCACTACAGCCCCTGCCCCGGCACCGTCAAACACGCCTGATTTTTCAAACACCATCTTTATCGGTGATTCGTTAAGCGCAGGCTTTCAGAACGGTTCACTGCTCGATACACAGCAGCCTAACGGTTGGGCATCGCTGGTAGCGCAACAAGCCAAGACCCCGATCACCCTCCCGCTGATCGGCTCGCCCGGTGTGCCCGCCGTGATGGAACTGGTAAGCGTAGGGCCTCCCCAGGTAACGAAGACAGCTTCAGGCGTCAGCTCCGGACGCGATAACCCCTCGGCTCAACCTACTGATCTCTCCGTGCCCGGTCATCATCTGCACGACCTCATCAACGCCGGTCCCACAGCCCTGCCTACCGCCGCCGAAGACATCATCACCACGCTCATCCTCGGCTTCCCGCTCGGCAACAGCAACACGCAGCTGGCGGAGGCAATCGCCCTCAAGCCGACCGTCCTGTTTGTCTGGATTGGAAGCAACGACGCCCTGGTGGCGGACGATACCGGTACCCCGTCATCGATGACGCCGATTGCCGCCTTCACTTCCGACTACACCCAGCTGATGTCCACACTGCACAGTCAAAGTTCAGCCCGGCTGATTGTGGCTAACCTGCCTGATGTCACCTCCATTCCCTACGTCACCCCTACCGCCGTGATCCTTTCTGAAGTGGCAGCTGCAACCGGGCAGTCCGCAGCCCAGCTCGGTACTGAGCTTGGGCTGGCGACCGGGGACCTTGTCACGGCACAGGGTATGACTGAGGTGCAAGCTGCGATGGGGGCTATCTCCAAGGGAAAAATGCCCACCCCGCTTGATGATGCCGGTGTGCTTACCGTGGCCGAGATACAGCAGGTGCAAGCCCTTGAAGATCAGTACAACCAGGTGATCGCGCAGCAAGTCGCTGCCGTAGGTGGAACGCTGATCGACATGCATGCTTTCTTCCAAAAGCTCGCAGCAGGCACAACCATCAACAACTACAACGCGACTACAAGCTACCTGGGCGGCCTCTTTGGCCTGGACGGCATTCATCCGACAAATACCGGGTACGCGCTGGTAGCCAATCAGTTTCTGGACACAATCAATGCAAGCCTCAAGACAAGCCTGGTTGACGTCAACGTCAGCGCAGTAGCCGATACTGACCCGCTGTTCGGCCCGAACATCAAGCCGAGCGGTGCAATCACTCATATCTCGGCGATAACAGGCAAACAGGCAGGACGATTCCTGCATACTACAGGGAAGTGAAGTATGTTCCCATAGGGAAATGCATTAAAGCTTTCCTCGCTGCCTTCGGTTAAGGCAGCTGTGTAAAATGCTTTGTCTGCCGAGCTAAAGCAAAGAGCATCGCTGCGGTGATTAGTAAAGAAAGAATACAAAAGAATTGAAAAAGCGGCATGGGCAAAACTGGTTCACCCACACCATTACGCGATTGACTTATACGTAGATACGCGGCAAACTGCGAGCGGCCGTAAGGCAAGAAGAGAAACAGGTTGTTGATGGCTTGTACGATCAGCAAAGCCATTGCGCCTACACGTGCAAATTCCTTACGCTTAAGCAGACCCCAGCCACATGCAAGGTTGAGCGCGCCCAGTACGGCATTCATTGAAGTAGCTGCTGATCCATGTAAGACATGCCCGAACACAATGGCAGGGTACTGTGTTGCAATAAGACCCAGGCTGCTTCCTGCTGACGTGAGAAAGAGAGCTGCGATGATGAAAATGCTGTAGGGTATGTCACGCGGATCCCGCTCAAACCGTGAGCTCCCGTAAAGGAAAAGTCCGCTGGTTTGTTTGCGGAGTAGATAAATAAACAGCGCAGTACCGACTACGAGAAAAACGACAGAGCTGATACCGAGGCTCGCTGTGGTTTGCTGCGCTGTGTGCTGGTCGATGCGGGATGTGTGCTGGGCTGATGATTGGGTAAAGTTGAAAAGCAGAACCGCGCCGGCAAGTAGTAAACCTATACCTGCCACTCCTACAGATTGGATGAGAGCTGAAGTACGAGCCCAGTGGCGTAAACGCCATAAGCCGATAGATGTAGCAGCAGCCCAGCTTCCAATCCCCATTATGATGATGATGAAAATAACAAGTATGGTGAACACAAAGGCTTGTGCCGCCTGATGCATTTGGTTTGGCTGCGGCACGCCGAAAACAGCATGTCCAAAGAAGACGATCCCAAGAAGCAGAAGCAGGCCGGATGCAATCAGGGTGGTCGCCATGAAAACGAGCAAGGTAACTGCGAGATAAATGCCGATTGGACGTCGCCGCATAGTTGCCCTGAGTATAGAGTTGAAATGCTTGCGGCACGAGAGTCTGCGTCAACTTGAGACAGGTGGCGCTATGCTTGAATTCAAGGAGCAGAAATGATTCACGGGAAAAAATTGATTGCAGTGCTTGTACTTTGTTTCAGCGGAGGGGTTCTTCAAGCGCAGCAACCGTTGCCGCACGCACACATCTACCCCGAAGTCAGCGCGGCATCAGGTGACATCGCCGCAGCGCTCAAGACAGCCAAGCGCGAGCACAAGCGTGTCCTGCTGGATTTCGGCGGGGACTGGTGCGGCGACTGCCAGGTGCTGAACGTGTACTTCCATCAGCCGGAAAACCAGAGTCTGCTGAACGAGCATTTCGTGCTTGTGGACGTAAATATCGGCCACTTCGATCAAAATGTGGATCTGGCCAAGCAGTATCAGACGGATGTGCACAATGGTGTACCGCAACTTGCCGTGATCGATGAAAATGGCAAGCAGGTGGTGGGGCAGCATGGCGAGTTCCGCCAGATGCGCGACATGCAGTCCTCCTCGGTGCACGAGTTTTTGGAGAAGTGGAAGTAGGCTCGCTGCGGCTGCATCGAACGCATTAGGAGAACCGGACGATGGACAAGGTTGCCGTAAGCGAAGACCAGGTTGTGCCCATGGATGCCATAGCGCCCGATGTACGTGGCCTGCGGCTGGCATTTGTGAACGTGTTTGCAGTTACCCATGCCGATGGCAGCTGGACGCTGATCGACGCGGCCTTGCCTGGAACCTCCGGGATGATCCGCCGCTGGGCTGAGCATTCGCATAGCGGGCCGCCGAATGCCATTGTGCTGACGCATGGCCACTTTGACCATGTAAGTGCCGCGCCGGCGCTGGCTGAGGACTGGAATGTGCCCGTATATGCGCACCCGCTGGAGTTTCCATATCTAAGCGGCGAGCGTGAGTACCCGGCCCCGAATGCAGGTGCCGGCGGAGGCATGATGAGCCTGCTCTCGCCCCTGTATTCCAAGGGTCCAATCAACCTGAGCGGACGCCTGCAACCGCTCGCCCTGGGCACAAACGCCGTGCTGCCCGGCTGGGAGGTTCTGCATACGCCTGGGCATACGCCCGGCCACTGCTCGCTGTACCGGGCCGCCGACCGCACGCTGCTGGTAGGCGATGCATTCTGCACCACCAAGCCGGAGTCGTTTTTTGAGGCAGCCCTGTTGCAGCAGCCCGAGCTGCATGGGCCGCCGTCCTACTTCACCTCGGACTGGGCAGCGGCGCAGACATCCGTCGAGCAGCTGGCAGCCATGGATGTAGCTGTAGTCGCCCCCGGCCACGGCAAACCGCTTGCCGGGCCGGATTTAGGTGCGGAGTTGCGGCAACTGGCAACGCGGTTCCGTGCCATCGCTGTACCGGAAAACCAGAAAAGCTAAGCAGCCGCTTTGTACATGGAAACAGTGCAGCCCCTATAGCGGTACACTGGCGCAGGAAGCGTATTCCTACGCGGGCCTATAGCTCAATTGGTTAGAGCAGCGGACTCATAATCCGTTGGTTCCAGGTTCAAGTCCTGGTGGGCCCACCAAAATAAAAACTACAGAATAAATAGCTTGCAAGGATTTGCGAACTAGGTAAAAGTGCGCAAGGTTTATCTTGCGGCTGTTTCGGTGGCTGGTCGCTTTCACAGTTTGGTCTCACGCTTCAATTGGGTGATGCGGTGGACAAGGGAGTCCCTCCGATTCGGGCTCAGGCGGCTGTACCGCGAGCGCACCTTAATAATTTCATGACCTATGCCAAGTTTCTGCTGGTTGAAGGCATACTCCAGAACGTAGACAGTGTCGTCCACTTCCGTGCGAAGCACATCGAAGAGCTCGATGTGATAGCGGCTCCCACCGTGTCGCGTGACTGGCACTAAGGAGCGAACCCGTAACCTCGCCCGGCGACCGGGAGCCGCCCAAAAACTGCTGGCTTGAGAGCGCCTGTCGCATTGCGGCCTTCCGGCTGCAGCACGCCAAATACTTTAGCGCGAATACGATTCCGATCCGCGAGCATGTGAAGAGTAGTGTGGACCACACCCTACTGTGGTCCACACCGTGAATGCAACAGTGCCCGAATGCCGGGCCTTCTACAGTTTTGCAGTGAAGTTAGTACTACAGCTCGATTGCACTACATTGCCCAGGACCGCGGCAGCATGGGTTTAGAAGATGACCTTGCCGCCGATCTGGAGGGAGCGCTGCGTGCCCCGGTTGGCTACAGTGGTGCCGAAGGCGGAGTCTTCGATGTATGTATCCGGGTTGCCGACGAAGGAGTGATTGAGAACGTTGAAGCCCTGGAGATAGAGCTTCAGGTCGATACCTTCGCGGATGTTGGTGTTTTTAATGATAGATGCATCGAGGTTGTTATAGCCCTGTCCGCGGGTTACGTTGCGTGGTGAGCCCGGGTACGGGTTGCCGACGAGGTTGGCATAAGACTGGTTGTTATAAAGCCAATGCGCCTGGTTGAGGCTGATGGGCTGGTTGAGCTTGCCGCCGGAGACAGAGTGGTAGTTGTAGAAGCCGGTGCCGGCGGTTGAGATAGCGAGCGTCGGATCCTGAACGTAGATGCCGACGGCACCAAGAGGAGCCTGGGCGTTGGCGAGCACGGGGCGGCAAACATCGTAGCCGTTGCGAGCGTTGAATTTTGGATCGCAGTAGCTGGTGGTGTTAGCGACCTTGTTGGCGGTTTTATCGGTAAAGGTAGTAGCTGAGTAGAACTGGTACGGGGTGTAGGACTCGCCGTTATTGAAGAACCAGGCGGGTGCTACCTCATATCCGCCGAGAAGCCGTCCGAGCAATCCGCTTTGCTTGATACCTTTAGTGTGACACTTCCATTTTCATCGAGAGCATCCAGACCGTTTACCAAGAGGTTTAAGAACACCTGCCGCAATTCTCTATAAATGGCAGAGTCTATCTGAAGCTGTTCGTCGCATTGCCTTGTTCCAGCAGCGCGCTTGGACTTGATCTTGGCCTAAAGCAAGTCGATTATAGAATCTCGCAGAGAGCCGACGTTGAACGAAGTCGGCACTAATGGCTCGTGAGAAAGTGGTCGCCGACACACAAACCGGCCTTAGCTGCTCGCCGCGCTCGACCGGCTCTCGCGCAATGTGGTTCTTATTTCAGCGTTAATGGAAACTGTACGGACTTCATCGCCTGCGACATGCCGACCGCGACCTGGCCCACCCTCCACATACTGGCGTCTGTTGCCGAGCACGAGCTGATCTCGAAGCGAACCAAGGCCGCACTCATCGAGGCGAAGCGCAGCGGCACGAAGCTAGGCAATCCCCGGATCAAGCAGGCACGGGTACTTGCTCAGGCGGCTTTCCAGATCAAGCGCCCCGCTCCAGAGGTGATGGCGCTCATGCGGGGCTGGCCGCAACAGCAATGGATACTGCGCCACATCGCCGACGAGCTGGACCGGCTACAGCATTTGCCCCGCGCGCGGGCGGCAATGGTACAAAGTCAGCTTTGCAGGTAAAAGTGATCCTTATCCTATGCTGCAACAAAGAGGTCTTCAGAGATGCTAATCACCTTGGCGATGTCGCAATAGAGTCTAGATCTTCTAAGTTGCCGTGGCACTAGCATTGAATTTAACCCCAAAGCCGGTACTTAACTTTATTTATTTAGCTACTTTGCGGCAGTCAGGGTGTGGTCCAGCATGACTGGATGGTGCGCAAGACGGGTTACCGAGAGATGTGACAGATGAGGAATGGCGGTTCGTGCCGTCTTATTTGCTGCTGTGCAGGCAGGACAATCCGCAGCGGGAGCATGATCTGCGGGTAGTATTCAGTGGGTCATACTACATCGCCAAAACCGGCTCGCCATGGCGCAGGATGTCGAACGATCTGCCATCCTGACACGCGGTACACCAGTATCCCATAGCGGTGGTGATCGACAGCCGGACTCTCCAATCCATGTCCGAGTCCGGTGCCCGTGCAGGTTGGGATGGCGCAAAGCACCGCAGAGGAAGCAAGGTCCCATCGCTGTGGACACCCTTGGGCACCTGCTCACCTTGAAGGTGACCGCGGCTTATGCAAGCGACTGAACACAGATCGAACCCCTGGCCGAGCAGGTGCAGCAGGTCATCGGTCACACGGTTGAATTGGCCTACGTGGATCAGGGCTACACCGGCCCGGAAACACGGCATCAGACTGGAAATAGTCAAGTACCCCTGGCTAAGCGGGCTTCGTGCTGCTGCCGCGCCGCTAGGTGATCGAGCGCGCGACTATGAACGACTCGACCACCCTCAAGGATTACCTACTGGCCCTTGTCTGCCTCATGCGCCGTAACCTGGCGAGAACACTTGCTTGAAGTTAAGTACAACCTTTAAAGCCGCATGTTTTTCGTCTAACTGCTAGCCTAGAGGTGTACCCCAATGCAACGTCACCTTGTTACGCGAGAGGCTTTGCCGTTAGGACGGATCTTACAGAAATGCTCCTCAGTCAGCTTGCATGCCATCTTCTGTACTGATCTTCATCAAGCCAAATTATTTGATGAGGTCGATGTTGCATCACATCTGATGATTGCTTGAATCAAGACCAGGGAGAAAATATGGATAACCCGACCAACACTGCAGGAAAGCCAACTCGTAGATCCTTTATTGCCGGAGCTGGGACCAGCGTAGCCGCAGCCACCCTGCTGGGTGGTGTAAGCTCCCCCGCCAGTGCAGCTCAGAGCGCCGGCTCTGTCAGCCCAAGCGAGCCGCAAGCACCTGCGCAGCCTGATCAAGTCGGCGCCGCAGGGGAGTTGCACGAGATCGCAGGGGGAACCCACCCCAATCTCACCACGAATCAGGGCCTTGTAATTGCCGACGACGAAAACCAGTTGAAGGTCGGCTCCAAAGGTCCAGTTCTCCTCGAAGACTTTATCCTCCGCGAAAAGATCAGTCACTTTGATCATGAACGCATCCCTGAACGCGTCGTCCACGCCCGCGGCTCAGCCGCCCATGGATATTTTGAACTTACCCACTCCCTCTCCGATATCTCCAAAGCTGATATCTTCCAGCGCGTCGGCGAGAAAACTCCCGTATTTACACGCTTTTCTATTGTTGGACCAAACAAAGGCGGAAGCGATCTTTACCGTGATGTTCGCGGATTTGCTGTCAAACACTACACCAAGCAGGGCAATTGGGACATTGCAGGTAACAACATCCCGGTATTTTTTATTCAGGACGCGATCAAGTTTCCCGACCTGATCCATGCGCAGAAGCAGGAACCGGACAGCGGCTTTCCGCAGGGGCAAACAGCGCACAACAATTCTTGGGACTTTGTTTCCCTTACACCCGAAAGCACTCACATGTTGATGTGGATTATGTCGGATCGAACGATTCCGCGTTCCTACACCATGATGGAAGGCTTCGGTGTTCACACATTCCGCTTGATCAATAGTTCCGGCAAATCCACCTATGTCAAGTTTCATTGGCGTCCCAAGATCGGAATGCAATCCGTAGTGTGGGATGAGGCGGTCAAGATCAACGGAGCCGATCCCGACTATCATCGCAAGGATCTCTGGAATTCGATTGCGGCAGGTAATTTCCCGGAGTGGGGATTCTATGTTCAGGCTTTCGATGAAGATTTTGCGAAAAGGTTTGACTTCGATGTGCTCGATGCAACCAAGTTGATTCCAGAAGAGATCGTGCCTCTTCGCCCTGTTGGAAGAATGGTTCTTGACCGTAATCCCGATAACTTTTTTGCCGAAACGGAACAGGTCGCCTACTGTCCTACTCATATCGTTCCCGGTATTGATTTCACCAACGACCCACTGCTCCAGGGCCGCCTTTTCTCGTACCTGGATACGCAGATCACACGTCTTGGGGGCGGTCCCAATTTCCACGAGATTCCTATCAATGCCCCTAAGTGCCCCATGCGCAATTTTCAGCGTGACGGCCATATGCAGATGATGGTTCCCAAGGGTTCGGTTAATTATTCGCCCAGCTCTCTGGCTCCCGATACTCCACGCGAAAATCCCACAGCCGGACTCAATACCTTTCCTTCGCATGAGGAAGGCGATAAACTTCGCACCCGTCCGGAAAGCTTCGGCGATCACTACAGCCAGGCGCGGCAGTTCTTCTATTCGCAAACGGAAACGGAACAGAACCACATCATTTTCGCGTTTACATTCGAGCTGAGCAAGGTAATGGCGAAACCGGTACGCAACCGGATACTCGGCCAACTTAACAATGTCGATCCAAAAATCGCACAGCGAGTTGCTGCGAACCTCGGATCACAAAGTGCAATTGAGCGCATTGAGACCCGGGTACCTGCTCGGACCAATCTCAAGCCTTCACCCGCGCTCAGCATTATCGGGAAAGCGAAGCCCACGCTTGAAGGTCGTATGGTGGGGTGCCTTGTAGACGACGGTACCGATGCCCAGTTGGTCGCGTCCCTCAAAGCCGCCACGTTAAAAACAGGAGCTACGTTCAAGATAATTGCTCCCAAGGTTGAAGGTGCGAAAGCAAGTAATGGGCAAATTATCGACGCGGACTTCCAACTCGCCGGAGGCCCGTCGGTTCTCTTCGACGCTGTCATCCTGGCTCTCACCCAAAATGCAGCTCAAGCTCTTGTTCCACAGCCGGCTGCCATCTCCTTTGTTACCGATGCCTTCTCCCACCTGAAAGTCATCGGCTACACACCCGGAGCTGCGAGCCTCATCCAGAAGGCCGGTGTCGTGCCCGATGCGGGCATTATTCAGATGAACAGCGGGTCCGGAGATGTATTTCTGGCCCAAGCCGCAAAAGGCCGAATCTGGGCGCGAGAGCCACAGCTCAGACCGGTTGCCTAGCTGCCAGGTTAGATTATGGGGCCGTCGCTACATAAGACGGCCTCTTTCTTGAGCCCGAAAGTGGGAAAAACTATAGACTGTTGTGAAACTGACATGCTCAAAACCTGCATATAACTACATTTGGATAGATTGGATTATCAAGTTTATCTTTTTGTACCTGCGATTGTTAAGAGGTCTAAATATGAAAGCTACAAACAGCCGGCTCACAATCATCACTCACGGCCTGGTCGGTTTTCTTCTTGCTTTTCCATGTATCGCGGCGGCGGCATACATTTATATTCGGTATGGTCATCCGCCTGTCGCAACCGGCGATAAACCTTTTCCGGATGAAAAAACGATCGTACACATCCCACTCAACGCCCGAATCCATCGAGACCTTATCGCACTGCCATTCTCTCCGACAGCGAGCGACCTTGCCTCGGGAGCCGACGTCTATGTCAAGCGCTGTGCCGTCTGTCACGGTATTCCGAACCGGGATAGCTCGTTTGGAAAATGGGAGTACCCTCCCTCCCCCCAGCTTTGGAAAAAGCATCCCGGCGGTGCGGTCGGCGTAAGTGACGATCCCGCTAATGTTTCCTACTGGAAGATTGAAAACGGCATACGGCTCACCGGCATGCCCTCCTTTAAGCACACGCTTACAACAAATCAGATGTGGCAGGTATCGTTCCTCATCGCCCAAGCGGATCAGCCGCTCTCCCCGGCAATTGCTTCCGTCTTTGCTGCGGCCGATGCACATCATAGTGATGAAAGCGCATTGGAAGGCAGTAAATCAAAGTAAAAACTCTGCATACTAATGTGCAGAGTTGCATAACTATCACCCAAGCCAATGGCCGGCACAATGCAAAGGAAACATCAAGAGATATGAACATGATTGTGGTGAGACGTACTCTCTTTGGTCTTTTCGTTTCTCTTATGTTGAACAATGCCGCGTCGGCCCAAGCTGATTCAGTTACATCGCCTTTGCCCGGTCCGGCTTCGCAACAATTGGAAGTCGATCAAGTGTCAGACATTCTCGGTTTAACTGGGAGTGTGCATAACTTGCAGATGCTCCAGGCGCAGGATAGTTGCGGTGTCGTCGTAGCCTCTCTTGAGGAACTGACTCTTCGTCAATATTTGCTGGAGTCTGTTCAGACGGCAAGCCTGGATGTTGATGCTGGTATGGGCATGATTGCCAATGAACGCGGCAAGCTCTCAAACCTTCAGACCTCGCTCAAAGCTAGTCGAGACAAGACGGTTGCAAAACTGAATGCGGCTGCGCTGATCACCGGGTCAGGCGTTGGAGCAGCGGTAAGTTCAACCCAGTTTACGACGGTCGGAAGCAGGACCAATAACCTCGGGGATGGCATCGGCATAGGCTCCGGGGCGGCATCCATACTGCTAGCCTACCTGGCTGTACGAAAGCAGCACGGTCCTGAGGGAACAGTTATGGAGGTTTCCAATATGCTCGCTCCCTTGTTTGATCGCCCGCCCGTGCTCGATACAAACTACCCTGTTGTTGCTTTAAAGTATCTTCAAAGCGTGCCTCCCGGTGAAGGTGCAAGACGTGGGACAAGGCTGGAACAACTCAAGGCTGAGTGGGGGAGGTCGGGCCGTTTGGATTCCCCGGACACCACGAAAGAGCATGAAAAGATAACCGTTTTGACTACCAGCGCAGAGAAAGGCGTAACGATTTCGATAGACGACCTAACTGATCGAATCGCCATGCTTGGAGATGTCAGCGGACGTATTGCTTTAATGAAGCGCGATCTTGCCTTGCTCATGACCTCTTACCGTGCTAAGCCCGCTGCTTGTTTGGGGCATTGATACAAGGCATGGTGGTAATCCTGTATCGACTTGTTCTACGCCGCAGCTCTACACTACTTGAGAACTTATCTTGAACCTTAGTCCAACTCGGCAGTTCTAATAGGTCAGTGTACTGGGTGAAGGACATACATTTTTCTTCTGCGGTGTAGAGCCCGTTCTCAAACGATGAAGAAGGCCGCCGCTACGATCAAAGGCTTCGAAGTGATGCGGATGATCCACAGAGGGCATTGCCTCACCTGCAAGCCTCACGTCAAAGACGAAGTTAGATCGTCAACAAGCTGTTCAATGTCTACAATTTCGCTGCCTGATGAAGCTACCGTACGGATCAACTGTGCTCAACAGAGTTAATGCAATAGAACCAGTACGTCTCAATGCGGCAATTCATGACTCATGTAGCTGGTCAGCCCCACTGAGCTCCACGCTTCCCGCGAGCCCACGACATAGAAGTTATGCTTCGCTCGTGAGACTGCAACATTGAGAATGTTCGGCGTTCCTGCGGCCCACTCGCGGGCACCGCGCTGTGCCTTGGCAGGTGCTCCTAGAAGCAATACGACTGTATCGGCCTCACGACCCTGAAAGGTGTGAACCGTACCCACCCTGTCTTTCAGCCACTTTGTACTGTCACTGCCCAACCTGCTCAAGAGATCAGGTCGGCTCTCCAGTAAGCGCGTCATTTCATGCGCAACCAAACGGAATGGCGTGATCACGAAAACATCCGGGTGTCGCTCGAATGACGCCAGCTTATCAAGAAGGTCCATTACAACTTTCCCCTCTTCCAGGGACCATTTCGAATCCGCTTCTCCTCCAACGTCGATCCATGCGGATACCCCCAGCACAGCGTCAACACCCACCTTTCTCGGCCCTACCACCTGGACCATCTGGCCCGCGTAAGCAAGCTTGTTGGCAATGTCGAACATCGGGTTCTGGCAGCGACGATGCACCAGCAGCGGCAGACCCACGCACCTTTCTGCCGCCGCGCCTTCAAAGCTCGACCGGTAATGCGAGGCCCGGTCTGCAAGCGTCTGCGTAGAAGCCGCCGGAGCGGTCCAATCCAGTTCATCCACTTGAAAGAAATCACAGATATCTGCGTTCAGACGTTCCGGAAGTGAAACGACAGGCGGGATCTGTAGCGGGTCACCGACCACAACAGCGCGCTTCGTTCGTAGAATGGCCCCTGCGGCAGCTTGTGGCGTTGCTTGCCCTGCTTCATCAATCAGCAGCCATCCCAGCGTGTTCGGCAACACATCCCCCAGCATCCGCTCTACGGAGGCAAAGGTCGTCGAGAGAACGGGCACAACCAGGAACAGAGTTGACCAGAGATCGCCAAGCAGACGGCGTCGTTCTTCGCTCTTCCTCATACCCGTTCCCGCCGCCTGCAGCGCGCCCAGGTTACTGAGCACACAGGGCGCTGCAACATCGATAAAGGCACGATGCACAGCAAGCGCCGCGACAAACAGCTTCTCGCGCTTGCCGTTGAGCGCTTCCGTCACCCACGGCGTTGATCGATTCCAGCTTGCATGACCTTCCTGGAACTTCGCTTCATCGATCATCCGCCCTTCCAGCCGCGTCCGATGTTGCTCCAGAGGTTGCAATCTCCTGGCGACCTCTTCCCGCTGCCGCCCGACGGCTATCGCAAGGACCTGCGCCTTCGCTTCAGTCAGAGAGTGCTCCCGTTCGGCCTTCTTCACAGCTCCTTCCAGCGCCGCCAGTTTCTTCGCTGCCGCCTCGGCCGGCGCTCGCCAGATTGCATCCTGCTCAGCCCACGCCGTGGCTTCTTCCGTACGTCTCAGGCGCGAGAGAAGCCCGGGCCGTAGCTTCCTGTGCCGATCCCATGCAGCCTCATCTTGCTTGTGCTCGGCAGATGCTGCTTCGCATTCTGCTTGGAGGGTCGCAACCGCGCTCGCAAGTTCATCGCATTCTGCTTGCAGGGAAGCCAGCTTTATTTCACCTTCAGCTAACTGCCGCCGTGGCCCGGCCAACTCCAGGCAAAGGCGGCGTACCCCTTCGAGCGCCTGTAGCTCAGCATCAATTTCCGCCTTTAGCGAGAGGAAAGCTGCCCGAACCTTCGGCCAGTTGTCCTTCGCCTGCTGCGGAGAAGGCGGTCGTTCCTGCTCCACAACTTTAGGAACGCATTTCTCCATCTGTCCTGTGTTGGGATTGAGCCTGTTCACCATGACAGAGTCACCCTTTACTGCTTTCAAGTAGGTCTTGAGCCCACGGTCGTCGTCCCACCACAGCGCCTCCCAAAACGCCGAACGGTTGCTTTTATTGCCGAGAACAGCAGCGATCAATCCCCAGGTTTTTACCGGTTCCGGCGCAATCTCTTCTGCCCCTTGCCGCTTGCGTGGACCGTGGACTGCGTCGCTGATTGAGCGGAAATACTGCACCGGCCCATGCGCATGCGATACTGCTGCCTCTGCCGGCAGCTCCTTGCTTACGTTCTCAACAGCCTTGTTATTGCTGGAGACCACCAGCATTTCGTGCCCTTTCAGCGCATCAGCCAGTTCGTAGATCTTGTAGGAAGCCTTTCCCACCTCGACCCGCTCTCCCGTTTCTGTAAAGCTCTGCCGCGGGTCGTCAAAGCTGCTCATCGCCATAGCGCGCTCAAGAACGCACATCGCAATCACATCCCGCAAGAGGGTTGTCTTTCCCGTACCGGGCGGCCCATTCACGGCCAGCATGCCCTCCTTGCCGGTCAACTCCCGGCCCGCAAGATTGACTGCTGCTTGTTGCAGCACCACCAGCGATCTTCCTTCGCCCGCAGGCCATTTGGCCGCGGGTATGTCTGCAGGTGCAACGGCTCGCTCCAGGACAGAAAGGTCCTTGAGAAGGTCAAGGGGTTTGTCAACTTTTTCCGCACCCAGATATTGCAGCATGCTCACCGGAGCTGTCTT
>CAXSFX010000064.1:0-19065 GCA_964236655.1 uncultured Acidobacteriaceae bacterium
AACCGCTGACCTCCTCATTGCGAACGAGGCGCTCTCCCAACTGAGCTACAGCCCCAGTGACAGACTCGCAGCAGCGAGTTGCGATGGAGTAAGCCGTATGGTAGCAGGAGCCCGGTTCCATGGCAAAAACAGTGTGCCTGGAGACCCAGGTGGCTTCAAAGTGTCCTCCTCTGCTTTTGCGTAGAACTTTTTTTGCAATCTATGAAAAAAGGTGTTGACCTGTAAATCCATGAGCGTTACCTTTGCCAAGCAGTCACCAGGAAACAGCGTTCCTATCCGGCAAATGTCTGTAAGGATCGCACACGACTGTGCAGGTGCAGCAGCTTAAAGGCAAATAAGCGAAAAATCGCTGAAATGTCAACAAAGCAGGAACCGATCGAATCGTGAACGCTTTATTTTGCGTCTAAGATTGTGAGCCGGTATTTTTCCGTGGTTTCCAGGTACAAAACATGGCAGTGCCCTGCCACTCTTCCGTTTGAGATTGAGCCTTCTCTTACTTGGACGGATATTTAAGGAGCTTTCTTGAGCGTACGTTCTGATCTTATCTTTGGTGCATTGACCCATCTGGAAAACCGCTACCAGCTTTGCCAGCTTGCCTCCAAGGCAACGCGTAAACTGCATAAACCAAATACACGCCTGCAAGATACAACGAATGAAGTTCTGGCCCGCTTTCATGACGAGAATCCTGCGTCAGTGAAGCTCACTGCTATTCCTCAAGCAACCACCGAGCAGCGCCGCGCGGCTTAGCCCGCGGCCTGTTCCACCACCACTTTCTACTCCCTGCTTTAATCCTCGCATTGCCCCTCCGTAGCGAAAGCCTGTATACCCGGCGCGCCTCCCCTCCCTCCTTGCTTCCTCCGATCCGTAGGTGACTTATGACCATTCTGGAACTAAAAGAAAAAAACATTACCGAGCTGAGCCGTATTGCGCGAACGCTCGACATCCCTGGAGCGAGCGGTCTGCGCAAGCAGGACCTCATCTTCAAAATCCTGCAAGCTCAAAGTGAAAAAGAAGGCAATATTTTTGCCGAGGGAGTACTCGAAATCCTTCCGGACGGTTACGGTTTTCTGCGCTCGCCGGACTATAACTACCTGCCGGGACCGGATGACATCTACGTGTCGCCATCACAGATTCGCAAATTCGACCTGAAAACCGGCGATACGGTCAGCGGCAACGTGCGTCCGCCGCATGAGGGAGAGAAATACTTTGCCTTGGTCAAGATCGAGGCAATCAATTTCGAATCTCCCGAGGAGACGCGCAACAAGATCCTCTTTGACAACCTGACGCCCCTATATCCGCAGGAACGTATCAAGATGGAAACAGTGCGTGAGTCCATTTCCGGCCGCGTCATGGACATACTAACGCCTATCGGCAAGGGCCAACGTGGGCTGATCGTTGCACCGCCGCGCACGGGTAAGACCATGCTGTTGCAAGCTATCGCCAACTCCGTGACTGCGAACCACCCGGAAGTCGCGCTGATTGTGCTGCTGATCGACGAGCGGCCTGAAGAAGTGACAGACATGCAGCGCTCGGTCAAGGGTGAAGTTATCAGCTCTACGTTTGACGAACCTGCAGCACGCCACGTGCAGGTTGCCGAGATGGTCATTGAAAAGGCCAAGCGGCTGGTTGAGCACAAGCGCGATGTAGTGATCCTGCTTGACTCCATCACGCGCCTGGCGCGCGCCTATAACACGATTGTTCCGCCCAGCGGCAAGGTGCTCTCAGGCGGCGTGGACTCAAACGCGCTTCAGCGCCCGAAACGTTTCTTCGGTGCCGCTCGCAACATTGAGGAAGGCGGCTCGTTGACCATTATTGCGACAGCCCTGGTCGATACCGGCTCACGCATGGACGAAGTCATCTTTGAGGAGTTCAAGGGTACGGGCAACATGGAAGTCATTCTGGACCGCAAGCTGATCGACAAGCGCGTGTTCCCGGCCATCGACATTCAGCGTTCCGGCACGCGTAAGGAAGAGCTGCTGATTACCAAGGATGACCTGAGCCGCGTGTGGGTACTGCGCAAGGTGCTCAATCCGCTTTCGCCGACCGAGGCCATGGAATTGTTAGTGGACAAGCTAGGTAAGACACGGAACAATGCGGAGTTTTTGCATAACATGAGCTCGTTGTAAATTCTTGCAAAGATATGCAGCCGTACGTATCCCGCGTCTCGCTTGAGAGGCGGGGTACGTTAATAATTACTTTCTTGGAAACTCTACTTTCAAGCTATCCAGCGCAGGTAAAATCACCGGCAATATGCGCGCGGAAACCCGCCCGGCGACAACAGCCGGGTCCTGCTGCACCCAGGCTAAAGCCGCATCCGCATCAACTGCTTCCACAATGGAAAATCCGACAATTTCACCGCCGTCGGTGACCGGTCCGGCAACCTTGTAGCGCCGCCACTCCACTTGCTCACGTAAAAAGGCAAGCTGCGCCGGCATCAGGGACTCGGCACCTTCCGGATCATCCCATCGCTCGCCCTTGACCAAAAAACACAAGTAGTACGGTTTCAGGTTGCGAGGAATATCGCGGGTTCCGCGTTCGCCGGGGGTCGGTATTTCTTCTGGCACATCCACTCCTAAAGGACTCAGTATTCCCGCTGAGAATATCCCAGTCATCATTACATCACCTGTGGTCCTGCACATACCGCGCAAGCCTCGGTACACTGCCTTTATGCCACGCCTTTACCTCGAAGACTCCAAGCTGCTTCAATTTCGAGCGGCAGTGATTGATATCCGTGAGTTTGCACGCAAAAACGGCCAGCAGGTATGGCAGATCGCGCTGGATGGCACGGCTTTTTATCCAACCGGCGGCGGCCAGCCACATGATCTTGGTACATTGACGACCCGGTCCCGCTCCGGCATGGAACTCACCGTAATGGTAGAGGACGTAACCGAGGACGAGGCCGGCATAGTGTGGCATACGACTACAAAACCGTTGCTGACCGGCACAGTGGTGCAAGGTACCGTGGACGCGGCGCGCCGCCTGGACCACATGCAGCAGCACACGGGGCAGCACCTGCTCTCTGCCGTGCTGGCTGACGATTTCAATCTGCGCACAGTCGGCTTCCACATGGGCGAGCGGGATGTGACCATTGATCTGGCAGTAGATGACCGCGCTGCCCAGGACGCAGTACTGGAAAACTTACCTGCTGTAGAGGCTCGTGCGAACCGGCATATCGCAGGCAATGCGCCTGTCACTGTCCGCGAGGTCTCGGGCGAGCAAGCGCAGGCATTGTTGGCACAGGGCGCACTACGCAAGCTGCCTGCTCGTGAAGGACCGATGCGCCTGGTGGAAATTGCGGGATTGGATCTGAACGCCTGCGGCGGCACGCATGTGCAGGCGCTCGGTGAAATCGGCGCGGTACTGCTGCGCGAAACAGAACGCACGAAGAAAACTTTACGTCTGCACTTCAGGTGCGGCCTGCGTGCGGTGCGCGCCGCACGCGAGGACTGGACCGAGCTTGCGGCGGCAGCCGGTGCGCTCTCTGTCGGTAGCGCGGATGTATGCGCCGGCATGCAGCGCCTGCTGGCGGAAGCCAAGGTGCTATCAAAGGAGCGGCTGCGCCTGCGCGAGGAAATCGCGGAGCGCCACGCTGTGCAGCTTGCGGTGGAAGAGCGCATCGTGGATGGCTTGCGCGTTGTCCATCGTACGTTTGCCGACCGCGATGCCGACTACCTGAAGCTGCTGGCTACGCGCCTTCTGCAAGCCGTACCCCACACTGTGGCCGTGCTGGTCTCCACGGCGCAGGAGCCGGCCACTCTAGTGCTTGCCGGCAATACTGCCCCGCCGCGCGGCTGTAACACCCTGCTGAAAGATGCATTGGCACCCTACGCCCTACGCGGCGGCGGCACGGCAGAGTTTGCGCAGGCACAGGTGCCGCAAGAATTGCTTGTACCGGTCACAGATTCCCTTTTGAAGAAGCTCGCAAAACGATAAAGCGCCTCCACAATTATTGCGGCTACTGCCAGTAGGAGCGGTCCAGGGTACGGTACTGGATAGCCTCGGCGATATGCGGTACCGCAACAGCGTCCTCTCCGGCAAGGTCAGCGATGGTGCGCGCTACCTTCAAAATTCGGTCGTGTGCGCGCGCAGTAAGCCCCTGCTGCTGCATGGCTCGTTCCAGCAGCCGCTCGGAATCGGGCGAAAGTTCGCAGAAGGCGCGGATCTGCCGGGTGCTCATCTGTGCATTCGAGTAGGTTTTCTGCTTGGCATCGGCAAAGCGGCAGCGCTGGCGCTCACGCGCGGCCAGCACCCGCCCGCGGATAGAGGCGGAACTCTCCGCGGCTGCACCGGAGCGCAATTCGCGGTACTGCACAGCGGGTACTTCAATGTGGATGTCAATGCGGTCAAGCAGCGGGCCGGATACCTTGGATACATAGCGTTGAATGATGGGCGGGGTGCAGTGGCACTCGCGTGACTTGTCGTTGAAGTAGCCGCATGGGCAAGGGTTCATGGCGGCGGCCAGCATAAATCGGGCCGGGAAGCTCAGCGACATCGCCGCGCGTGCGATTACGACGTTGCCGTCTTCGAGCGGCTGGCGCATGACTTCAAGCACGTTGCGGGGAAACTCCGGAAGCTCATCCAGAAAAAGAACGCCGTTATGGGCAAGCGAAACTTCACCCGGTCGCGGGATGGCACCGCTGTGACTTCTAGAAATAGCTGCGACACACCTTTACGTTTCTTCCACATTAATCTAGACAATTTTTAAAATAGATGCGACATTAGGGTAGTCAAAGCAATAAATAGCTGCGACTGAGCACAGTTCTTCCAGAAATAGGTGCGACATGCCAACACCGGTGCAGGTTCGGAAAATTCGACCGACTCGTCGTAGCGTCTCCGGTATCTATTCCTTCCGCGGTGAAACGTCCATACAGTACGAGTCCACCCTTGAGAGGGACTTCCTGATTCGTAAGGAGTTTGATCTTTCCGTACTTGACGTCATACCCCAGCCTTGCCAGCTTGGATTTATCAGCCGGGACGGACGTCATTACAGCTACACCCCTGATTTTCTGGTGTACTACAGGCTCGGAAATCGTTCATACCCCAGCTATCCGAAGCCTCTCCTTGTGGAGGTCAAACCCAGACAAGAGTGGCAGAAACATTGGAGAGAATGGCTGCCGAAGTGGAAGGTGGCAAATCGATATGCTGCAGAACAGGGTTGGACATTCCATATTCACGATGAATCCAGAATCCGTGACCAAGTTCTAGAAAATGTGAGGTTTTTGGAGCGCTACAAAGCAATGCGCTTTCACCCGGAAGAAAACCTACAGGTGATCTCGACGCTACGCGAAATGGGAACTGCGCCCATGCATTACCTGCTAGCAAGGCACTTCATGGGAATCTATCGGGCTCAAGGCATTGCACATGTCTGGCACCTTCTTGCCAGCAGGTTGATCGAATGCGATATCTCTGTGCCTTTGAACGAATTTACTGAGTTTTGGGTACCAGCTCATGATTGATCGTGACAATGGGAGTATCGAGCAGGAACATTTTGAGCCCACACGACGTCAAGTCAACGTACAACTTGACAGCCTCGTCTGCAGCGGTGGGATTGTCTACCGCATCGCTCAAGTATTAGATTTTGATACCGTGATTGGCATGGAGGTTGAAAGCGGCCGATCTTCGGCACTCCGGATAGGTGATCTCTCGGCTGTTGACGACGCTCCAAGAACTGCAATCGGAGACATTTCCGAGATCGCCGACGTAGATTGGAAAACAGCTCAGACTCGATTTGCGGCTATCAAGCCCCTCACT
Organism: uncultured Acidobacteriaceae bacterium; assembly: GCA_964236655.1. Lineage (GTDB taxonomy): Bacteria > Acidobacteriota > Terriglobia > Terriglobales > Acidobacteriaceae > EB88. Next base: position 5,752 of record CAXSFX010000064.1, read on the forward strand.
ACAACCACCATGCCGGGACGCGCCGAAGTTGAAAAACGCGCAAGGGAGTCGAATGTTGATGCATCTACTTTGTACCGCTGGCTTCAGCGTTTTAGGGCTTATGGCGAAATCTCTGCCCTGATACCTCAGAGGCGAGGTTGGAAAGCGGGCAAGTCTCGTATTTCAGCTGCAGCTGAAGAGGTGATCCAAAAGCTCATTCGAGAGTACTACCTTACGCAGCAACGCCCTCTTCAGCAGAAAGTCGTTGTCGAAGTGCAACGGCGCTGTGAGGAAAGATGTATAGAGACTCCGAGCCCGAGCACAATTCGATCCAGAATGGACCGGATCAGTGAAAAGGAAAAGCTTCGTGGTCACGGTTACATCGAAAAAGCAAAGAGTAAATTTCTTCCTACAGCAGGAACCTTCCCCCACGCAGAGTTACCGCTTTCCGTGATTCAAATCGATCACACGCCAGCAGATATCATTTTGGTGGACGACGTTTATCGGAAGCCCATAGGTAGACCCTGGATCACTCTGGCAATGGATGTGTATAGCCGGATGGTAACTGGATACTATCTTTCATTTGACCCTCCATCAGAAACTTCTGTCGCAATGTGTGTCTCCCAGGCGATCTTGCCAAAAGACGAATGGTTACTTTTGCACAAAGTCGATGCTGACTGGCCGGTCTGGGGAATTCCAAGAAAAATTCATGTTGATAATGGAGCCGACTTCCGCTCGAACAATTTCCAACGTTCCTGTGGAATGTACGGTATTCATATTGAATTCCGCCCGGTGAAGCAGCCCAGATATGGAGGCGGCATAGAACGGTTACTGGGAACTCTGCTTCGAGAGATTCATGATCTTCCAGGGACAACTTTCTCCTCAGTGAAAGACAAGGATGGGTATGACGCGGAAAAGCATGCCACGCTGACAAAGTCGGAATTTGAGGAATGGCTCGTGACTCTCATCTGCAAGGTCTACCATCGACGCGTTCACTCAACTCTCGGCATGGCACCGATAAAGCAGTGGGAGATTGGTATCTTCGGAAATGCTAAAACCACTGGAATTGGTCTTCCGTCTCGCCCGGCTAACCGCCTCACTATTCTGCTCGATTTTCTTCCTTCATTTGGAAGAACCATTCAAACGTTTGGCGTAACGATAGAAGGGATGACCTACTATGCGGACGCGCTGAGATCCTGGATTAATGCTAGTGAACCAAATGAATCCGAAAAGAAACGTGAGTTCATTTTCCGGCGCGACCCTCGCGATATCAGCGCAGTTTGGTTCTTTGACCCGGATCTGAAAGAGTACTTTAAGATCCCTTTTGCCAATCAATCTCTGCCAGCCATGAGCGTGTGGGAACACCAAGCAGCGAAGGATCTGCTCAAGAAGCAAGGCGCTCAACCCGGGGACCAGCGGATGGTCCTGCGCGCTGTGACTGAGCTCCGCAGCAAGGTTGAAGCGGCTCAAGAGAAAACTAAAAAGGCGCGGCGGCAAGCCCAACGACGGAAAGAACATGAGAAGAACATCTCGCCCGCAGCTCCTATTGCAGCATCACCACTAGTATCCGAGATGCCTTCTTCCCTTGCTCTTGCCGGATTGATCGACGGTGAAATCGATACGTTCGGAGACATCGCTTGATGAACGTCGAACACATCCATCCAGATTTTCGTCATATCGTGGGATTATCGGATCGTGGCCGTATCGCATTTATGGATGAACCGCGCTGGATTGCCTACCCTATAGCAAATAATATCTTGGATACCCTTAGAGGTCTGATGGAGAAGCCCACACGGCCTCGCATGCCGAACCTTCTAATCGTCGGAGACTCGAATAATGGCAAAACAACCGTCTTACATCGTTTTCGGGACTTGCATGGGCAGGGATATGTTGACGATGAAGCCGATCCGGTAAAACCTGCAATTCTCGCAGAAGCTCCGCCTTCCGCTGATGAAAAAGGTTTATACATCTCGATCCTGGAACGCTTCTTCACCCCATACCGGGCAACTGACCCTGTATCAAAGTTGCGTTATCAAGTCATCCACCTATTGCGAATGTGCAGAACTCGCATTCTTGTTATAGATGAATTCCATTCACTCCTGACCGGCACGCCCGTGAAACAACGCGAGGTAATGAATGCTATTAAGCTTCTTTGTAACGAACTCGCGATTCCTATTGTGGGGGTAGGTACGCGAGAGGCAGTGCGTGTTCTACATACAGACCCGCAACACGCTAGCCGTTTTGAAGTCATTGCTCTGCCTCTCTGGGCTTTGAATCAAGATTTTCAACGGCTACTCGCAGGTTTCGAAAAGGTGTTGCCCCTGAAAAAGCCGTCCAGACTTCACCTGCCTGAACTTGCTTTGACCCTCCATGCAATATCTGGAGGCAATCTTGGTGACCTGCATCGCCTGCTGGTCGTATGCGCTAAAAGCGCAATTGAGAACGGAAGCGAGCTCATCGACAAGTCGATAGTCGAACAGAACGCATGGATACGTCCGACGCGTGGTATCCGGGAAGTCCTTGCTTGAGCTCGGTATGGGGTGTACCCGTACCACTTCTATCTGATGAGCTTCTTTCCTCCTGGCTTGTACGCGCATCGCTAGTCCAAGGCTGCAACCCATTAGATTTAACAGGAGTAATTTGGCCAGATTGGAGGTGCTGGACAGTTGATATCGACCGCGGAGTCAGCACCGCGAGATTGCACCACCTCTCAAAGCTTTCTGGCATCAGCGTTGAAGCATATATCAATGCAACGCTAGTTAATCTCTCCCAGACGATTCAAGGTAAATATTCCTGCACACGAGCTGTTTCCCCCTGGGTTTTAGCTCTTGGTGCACGCAACCGCAGACGGCATGGCGGCCTGCAATGTTGCGCAGCCTGCCTTGATGCAGACAAGTCGCCCTACTATCGCCTACAGTGGCGCCTTGCATGGTACACAGCCTGCTCTACTCATAGTTGCCTCTTGCTCGATTCTTGTCCCGACTGCACGGCACCTCTCGAGCCGCATCGGCTCAATGTTAGGCACAAATCCATTTGCGTTTGCGCTACATGCGGTTTTGACTTGAGGCATTCACCGTTGCGCCCAGTAAAGATAGCTGCTCTCTCATTTCAGAAAGCAGCAGACGCTGTCATCCTGCAGTTTCATGGAAGCTTCGGGAAGACACGTGCTACACCGGATGAGTGGTTTTCCATGACCCGATGGATCGTCTCTCTTGTACGAATGGCCGCAATGCATCCGCATGGCAACTTGGCGTCTCTTATACGGTCACTTTGTCCTGACTCAAAGTGCCTTGTGCTTCCTGCCACCGGCCTGGCTCTTGAGCTGCTACCGGTGGAAGAGCGATCAGCCCTTCTGGCTACAGTCAGCCAGATCTTAATTTCAGGCTTGGACACACTTCTCAACAACGCGGGACAGACTGCTGTTTCAGCAAGATCACTTTTCCGTGTTCCAAAGGCTCCGGTATTTTGGCACGAACAAATCTTCAAAAACCTTCCTGAGACTAAGCGAGCTGCCAATCGAAAGCGGCTCACTTCAACAGGCAATAAACGATCCCGGAAAGCTGTGTTGCGTGAGTGGAACCGGCTTTGCCGTAAGTCGCGAGGCCGTCTGCTGTGAATGAGGCAAAAAGCTCGTGTGCCGAATGCGGACGTATGATGCTGAAGGCTCAACGCATCTACAAAGGTGAGCGCTACTGTGCCAGCTGCTACGCGCGCCTTTTCAAGCGTCGTATGTGTTTGAGATGTAACAACTTCGCCCGACTCAAAGTAGACGCGCCAGGGGCAGTTTGCCGTGCATGTGAGAGAAATAAGCCATGTGCACAATGCAGACGTACGGAGTACAAGGTTGCGAGGATCACTCCGTATGGCCCGGTATGCGCCGTTTGTGCTCCACACTTTAAAGATGCAGAACCGTGTCAGAATTGTGGGCTACTGTCACGATACCTTGCTCGCTCAAAACGCCTCGGCTCAGAATTACGGCTTTGTCCGAAGTGTCAGCGCAGTGATTACAAAACTTGTGGATCATGCCGTCGGTACAGACTACCTTTTACAGTAGAGGGAGGACGTGCTACATGTCAGCAGTGTGCCACTTGCGGCTCAGCCTTTTGTTTATCTTGCAACGCCGTAATGCCTGCTGGCAGAGGGAGACACTGTGAGCAATGCGAGTTTTTGAAGACCTTTCGCAAACGTCTTTCAATAGGGAAAGAGGCTTGTTCTGTAGAGGTAATGCAAGTTGCTTTTGCTGAGTTTGGTGACTGGCTGCTAGGGAAGGTAGGCTCTCGCAAAGCTTCGTTAACTATTAATCGCTACCTGACTTTCTTTTTGAAGATCGAGAAGGAGTGGAAAGTTCTTCCGAAATATCCTGCATTGCTGAAGCACTTCGAAGCTGAAGGTTTGCGTAGGTTCAGGTTGCCTGTCCAATGGCTGTGTGAAGCTAAAGCTCTTGTGATTGATCCCCAAGCACGCGAAGAAGCTTCTGAGCGCCGCCGCATTGCACAAATGATCGCTACAATTTCTTCGGGATCCCCGGCAGCACGCATCCTGGAGGCTTATAGCGCGGTCTTGCACGAGCGGCTCCTAAGCGGAAAAACTTCCGTCCGTTCAGTAAGGCTTGCACTCCGCTCTTCCGTCTCGCTTCTCCTCGCAACGGATCCTACTGGACAGAAACTACCCGATCAGGAATCTATTGAACGTTATCTGGTCGCGACACCAGGCCAGCGAAACTCTGTCTTCGGCTTTATTCGGCTGCTAAGCGACAAGTCTGGTACTTGCCTCGTTACAAAAATGAATGCTAAAACAACGAAGTCTGTCAAGAAGAAACGACTAGAGGGAGAGCTGCTCAAAATGATGAGCGTTGAAGGTGTATGTATTAAGAAGAGATGGGTCCCGCTGGCTCTCGCTTATTTTCACAACATACCTATGCATGTCGGCAGGGTTGTTAAACAAGAATGTGTTGCTGAAGACCCAAACGGTGGATTACTAGTGACGATAGATCATCAGGTCTATTGGATACCGATGAGGATTGAGACTCCGCCCAGTAGAAGAACTTCTGAGATCAAAACAGATACCACTCAATGTTAGAGTGATTTACAAGAACCAAGAAACTAGGCCAAAGATAGCTTATGTGTGGCTATGGTCTGCGCATGAAAACTATATATGGAGCTATGACGCTCGTCAGCGCATGGGTTCACGACTGATCCTCCCCCGAAAAAGTGGACGGGTTAAGCCGCTTGACGCTCCTGTAGGGCTAGGATAGCCGAGGGCAGAGTGGAGGCGGTGGGAGTTGTAGAAGCCTTCGATGTAGACGAACAGGCCTCGCCGGGTCTGTTCTTTGGTGGCATGGATGCGGTAATGGACGCGTTCGGTTTTGAGCGTGTGGAAGAAGCTCTCCATAGGTGCATTCTCCCAGCAATTGCCTTTGCGGCTCATCGAAGAGGTAATGTCGGCCCGCAGCCAGAGTCTGACGATAGGCCTCGGCGGCATACTGAATGCCTCGATCGGAAGGATGGATGAGACCAGCCCCAGGAGGTTGCCGCTCAAGGGCCATGACCAGGGCATCCGGTGCGATTTCTGTGTGCAGGGTGTCGCGCCCAGGATTCACTTGCGACTAGCCGACGATCTTCCTGGTGCAGCCGTCGAGGATGGCTGCGAGACATAGCCAACCTTCTCCCGTAGCTATATACGTGAGGTCGGAATAATTAATGCTTTGCGACCTCCGCGTCCCTCAGCATGTCATCATCAACAATCGACCGGGCTAAGGGGCCTGGCCAGAAGTCCTACACGAACCAGGTTGCGGAATCGTCGGTAATGAAAGACTTGTCAGGCGTTTTAGGCGGTGGCCATAACCTAGGAGTTCTGGCCGCCGCCATATGGCTCATTGCCGGTGCCCGAGCCGTACACCGACAGGACCGGCTGTATATTTAAAGTAATCTTAAGAGCGGTTACTTTAAGGTATACTCACTGTACCTAATATGACGAAGTGATCGCAGTGTCGAAGCGAACAAACTGGCCAGTGGAGGTACTTCCCTCCTAGTCGAGACGTCAAGAGGACGTTCTTCCCAGTTCAGAGGAAACTCTGGGGAAAGGTTCTGACTATGTCTCCATCTATTTCGCTCATGCCCCATGCGGTTTGCTGGGCTTCAGCTCCAAAGCTGATTTGGACGATGGTGATCACGAATCTGATCACCTTTTTTAGCTATCTCACCATCTGCTCGACCTTGTTCTATCTGGCGCGCCGCACTGGCCGAGTCATCGCGCGCGACTGGGCCTACTTCCTTGTGGGCTTTGCGCTGTTCATCGTTGCCTGCGGCTCGACGCATTTGTTGGAGGTGATCACCACCTGGGTGCCCATCTTCTGGGTCGATGCCTGGACAAACATCATCACCGCCGTTTTTTCCGCGTACGTCGCCACCATGCTCATTCGGCGCGCGAAGAAGATAGGCTTCGGCATCAACGATTACGCAAGCCGCCTGGCCAACACAGAGGGTGAGAATCTGCAAATGGAGGAGAGCCTGCTTGCCGCGCAGAAGCTTGAGGAATGGAGCCGTATGTCAGCGGTCGTGAGCCATGAGATCCGAAATCCGCTCGAAGCAATTCAGAATCTCATGTATCTGATCCAGACTGCGGAAGGTGTCTCGCCCGAGATAGCCGATCTCGCGAGCGCGTCCGCCCAAGAAGCGGACCGCATCCTCACTATTTCCGAGTCCACGCTTTCCTTCTTCCGGCACACCACCGAGCCCGAGGCCGTCGATCTCTGCGCCGCAGTCGAATCGGTAGCGTTCCTGCTCGGTTCGCTGATTCACCAGAAAGGTATCGCGTTCGGCATCGAGACCGAGGGCAACTGTACTGTCGAAGCTATTCCCGGTGAAACCCGTCAAGTCCTGCTGAATCTCATGCGCAATGCGTGTGAAGCAATCACACGGGCTGGTGCACAGGTCAGCGTCACGCTTACCGGGCACGATTCGGGAGTCGAAGTCGTGGTGGCCGATCAAGGTGTCGGCATCGACCCTGGCGTCCTGCCTACCTTGTTCCAGTTCGGCGTCAGTACAAAGGGCAAACTAGGCAACGGCATGGGTCTCTGGACGGTCAAGCACATCCTCAACAAGCATCACGGCGAAGTAAGCGTCCGATCCATGCCAGGCGAAGGCACGCGCTTCACTCTTTGGTGGCCCCGCATATACCGGAGTTCCGGGGACCCTTTACCTCCTGGCCGCGCTATAGGCTCAGCTCTCGGATTGGGGGAGGCCCAACCTTGTTGAAGAATTTGACTGTTCCTAATTGTTTTTAGTGCATCAGCCGATTCTTCACGGCTTGCGCTCGTACGTCCACAAGTTTGGAGAGCGTTTTGTTGTCGCTTGAGGAGATACCCGTGACGGCTACCAAATTCTACTGGTTGATGACGATGAACTTGTCAGCGCCACACTGGCCACAATCTTGAAGCAAGAGGGCTTCGATGTCAGCGTCGCTTCCAATGTGCCGGAGGCCTTGAAGCTGATCAGGGGTCCCGTCAGAAAACGGACAATAGAGCACGTTAGCGATTACCGCTGCTCCGGTCAGACGCTCACCGCTGCCTGCGTCTCAAAGCTCATGATCCGTCTGAATACTGGCAAAACAGCAAACGAGAAGAAGCTTCGAGAACGCAAGACGAAGGATTTGGGCTGTAGATTCTCGATTTCTAAGTGTTCTCGCAAACCAGCCTTTATGAGAACATTTGGCATGGCAGCCGCGATTTGACGGCTGGATAATTCCCTTTGAACGCCGCTTATGAAGCGGCTAAAGTGTCCTGGAAGACGTCTCAACCGGAGAACGGTGCCCTGTACAGGCTGCCGGATTCTTTAATGTGCTTTATTGTCTGTTTTCTGACGAGACCCCATTGAAGATCAGCATGACTCATTTAGTTAAGGTCGCTCTTGTTTTCGCGGTGATGTCGTTCAGTGCCACCAAGGCCCAATTGGAAACGATCAAGGATGACCGGGCTCATCGAGACATGGTGCTTCACTGGCCACGAGGTTGGGACCCGAGTACCGCTCCCGTCTTCTCGCACAACGAATTGCTCATTTATGCAGACTGCCATCGCGTCTGGGGGCAGTTCACCGATGTTACGAAATGGCCGGAATGGTTTGTGCTCACCAAAGACGTTGCGGTGGTGAGCCCAGGCAAGACAGTGGAGCAGGGCACGGTGCTGCACCTGAAAATCTTTGGCACACCGATCACAACACGCCTGAACGAGTTTGTTCCCGAGTCGCGCATTGGCTGGACACCCAAAGGTGACGACGAGACGAAGCCTGGGCACTATCACAACTGGCACTTTGTGCCTGAAGTGGGCGGCTGCCGTGTTACTACGGAAGAAACCGGCATCGGCCCAAACGATGTCAAAGATCCGCAAGCGAACAGCCGCTTTATGCATCGGGCTCACGACTTCTGGCTCGCCTCCCTGAAGTGGGCGTCAGAGAGGTAAAGAGTCAGGTCCGCAGGCTACCCGATTGGCTGCTTATGCATGGCGATAAGCCGCCAGTTCTCCAATGCCGCTTTGCGGTGCGGCGCAGCCTCTCGTTCGTAGTCGGCGCTTTCGGCAACTTCGCGGAATGCAGCATAGTTGCCATATTCCACCAAGACAACATCGTCCCAGGGCTCGTTTTCAGAACCCATCAGCGAGGCCAGTACCCAGCCGACGAAGACAGGCTTGAAGTTCTTCGTGTTCTCGGACTTCGCAGCGATTTTGGCAAAAGCCGGTACATAGTGCTGGTAGTAGGCCTCTCTGCCGGAGCAGGGGGCAACTCAGTGCTGTCGCCATAGTCGGCTTGCTGCTTGTAGCGAAACAGGTTCAGCATAATGAAAAGGGTGTTTTCAGGGACAATTGCAGCGCCTTTCGCGGTGTCCTGCACAGTCAATTCGGTAAGGTTCATCAGAATTCCTTTTCCTTCTGTTGGGTTGAACGCTTCGTTTGGGGGTTGAAACTTCCGGGCCTAGCCGACAGACTGCCAATGCTCTTCGAGCGCCTTGGCAGTTTCAACCGGGGCCTGAAGGAGGAACCAGTGGCCGGTGTTAAAGGGGGTACCTCAAGAAAGGGAATTTTGCGTACGCTAAGCACCTGGCGTGAAACTGCAAGGCGTTTCAAAACTCCATCCCTAGGCGAACACTGATTTCAAGACGAGTATTGGGGCAGGTTTTGACGCCCGAAACACCTTTTCGAAGCCCCTTAATGCTGATCCGAAAAACGGTCTTTTCGCTGCGCTTGTAGCGTCGGTAAAGCCGATAAGATGTTTAGAATCAGCAGCGGGAGATTGTTAGCGTACATAAATTTCCGTTTCTTGAAGTGACGCCTGGAATGGCGGAGTGCTAGCGCGCCATCATGCGAAGTCTATCCCTTCTTTGGGACGCCTGTTGCTGGCTCAATAAACAGACTGGCCGTTTTCCTTAATAAAAGGTATCTTAAAAGATACTATTAGTTATGGTTGCGGTTCGCCAATACATCGATAATTGTGGACGCAACGCCTTTGAGAAATGGTTCTTCGGCCTCGATGCCGTGACCGCGACGCGGGTTGAAGCCTCGGTGGACCGGCTGGAGCAAGGGAACTTCTCGACGGTGAAGGGCGTGGGCTCCGGAGTCTTCGAGAGCCGCCTGGATTTCGGGCCGGGGTACAGGATGTACTTCGGCAAGGACGGGGAGAAGGTCGTCATTCTGCATGCGGGCGGCACAAAGAAGCGTCAGCAGCAGGACATCGCCATGGCTATCGAGCTGTGGAGGGAATACAAAGAAAGGAAGGGGGCGTAGATGACGCTGACAAAGAGCTTCCGGGAGACTGTCGTGGAACGCACGAAGGCTGATCCCGCGTTTCGCCGCGAACTGCTGCGTCATGCGGTAGAGCTAATGCTCTCGGGCGACGTGGCAACGGGAAAGGCCGTGCTGAGGAACTACATCAACGCGACCGTGGGATTCATCAGGCTCGCCGAAGAGCTGGAGCTGTCCCCGAAAGGCATCCAGCGGATGTTCGGTCCCTCGGGAAACCCGCAAGCGAACAATCTCTTTCGCATCGTGGCGTACTGCCAGCAGCTTGAAGGGATGCGGCTCGAAGTCCGCGACGCCGCTTGATCGTGGGTAGGGCAGGGCAAGGAAGCCGGGTAGCGACCAACGGGAGCAGGAGCAAGCCGTCTTTGACTTGAATTGGCCTGTTCCCATTGAAAATGGGAATTGGCTCTCGCCGAGAGGGGGGAGGCAAAGTGCAAGGGTTGTGAACTGCGAAGCAGTTTATTGTCAAAGAAGAACAGGAGAATATAGCCAAGTTAAGAAGTGCCACGTTCAATCATCAACACCAAACGTCAAAAATCGTACGTCAAGGAATTAGAATCACTCGTTTGAGGCTGCTATGGGTTCGCTCTACATGATGAACTCACCCGTTACGAGATTGATTTTCCGTCCGCTTGGAAGAAAAGCTAACTCGCAACGCACTCCCGGTTCAACTAAAGCTTTTACCAGCCTCTGATCGGCAGGTAAATGACATTACCTCCAAAAATTTCCTCCGAAACGTTCGGGATTGTGCGGGTGACTTTCTGGAACCACCCGTTTTGAAATTCGACGGCATATGGCCGCTCTGCACGAAAGCCATCAAGAACACACTTTGTCATGAGGATCGGGGGTGAGGCTTCATTCGCTACGATCTGTTCTGTGATAGTTGTCCAGGAGTGGAACGCTGGATTGCTGTGAACCATCAGCCCAGCACCGTTGTAAGTGAATTGCGGGATGAGGTCCGAAGGCCACTCATCCTTGTAGAACAACCCGCCGAGCCCGGAATTATATGCAACTCGCGCTTTGGTGACTGAGACACATTCCGCAGGTTTGTTGGCATTGTCGGTGAGCTTTGAGGCTATATTGGCTGGCCGACCAAGCCATACTAGCGAGTGATAGCTTCCTTGAGCCGATCCGTGTCTACGGATGCCTGTCTTCGTCGCAAGCATTCGCCCGTAGTCGATACCCACACCAAAACTGACTTCTTCAAATCTGAAATGCGTGTTGATGATGTATGTGCATACGCTGTGGATCAATTCAGCGGTGTCAACTGCATTTCCAAAGCAGTTCGGTTGGTCGAAGAGCATCATCACGCGATCACCGATTATGCCTCTTACCTCGCCACCAAACGCTTTAGCGCAGCGGGTCATGGCCCTTACAAAGGCCGAGTACAGCCTGGCTACCGTTTCACGCCTATGCTTCAGGCTCAGTTCTGTGGATCGCCTCATGTCCACGTAAAGAACTGTGGTTTCGATCACCTTCACGTTCTGGTACTTGTCATCCAGGTTTGGAAAATTGATTGCGCCGTCATCCGAATGCGGCACATATATCGTCTCCGTTGCATTGATCGCAAAGCCTGAACTCAGGATAGTAGAGACTTCTTCATTGACATCTGCTCGAAAGGCTACAAGGTCTACCACGTAGCCCTCATAGTTCTGAAAGCGACCTCAAACGCTGGAATGACAAGCAGAAGGACCGCTACAAACATCGAGGCAGCACCCAAGCCGAACAGCTTCATCTTGCGAAGCACTATCTCGCTGTTCACGCTGATTTGCTCTGTAATGTCGTGGACGTACTCAGGGGTTAGTTCTTCTTTTAAGGGATAGTACCGCCTGTGCATCTCGGACTGAAGACTCCTGATCGGAATGCTAGCGATGTCACCAAAGTAGAGCAGGTTCTTCGTATGCGGACCTGCGCGCCTACCGCCCCGAAAGGCATTTAGTTTTAGCCGAGGCAAGAAAGAAATCAAGGAGCTTACTGCGGTAAGGAGGGCAAAGCACATCGCCGCTGGCATGAAAGCCGTGAATGGGCTGGGTACCGTTTTGCCGCTGCATTCCAAGTTCAAAGTGGCTACAAACCATGCGGAGCTGAGTGCAATGAGAGCAGCGTTCTTAGCTTCTGCAAATCGGAGAAAGTCATTCGCCCTTTGGAGATTGGCAATCAAGATTTTATCGTATGTCTCGAAGGCATTTGCCATTCAATCCTTTTCGCTTTACACAGTCCTGAGGACTGTCTCTGATTTGATATGTGCCTTAGGGTATACCTCAACTGACAAACACCTGATGGCGAGCGCGCCGCACCGAACTGCCTCGCGCTCGTTGTTGACAGGAAACGGAAGCCGCTGCCGATCTGTCTACGGGGTTGACTGCGAGTTGAGAGGATAGAATGGCACGACGGAGACCATGGAACAAAACGGTATAAATCCGAAGACAAGAGAGATTGCCGAGCGACTTCTCGCCTACGAAGCTGCTGCGCAGCACTCTTCTGAGGTAAGCGGGCCAGCAGCTTCCCGCGTGTGTCAGAAACTTGGCCATCCTCTCTCCAGGCTCATTGGGACCGACGGTTCCCGCGCGATTCTAGCGCGTGCTCTGGCCTTGGCCAGGCGTGAGGCCGAAGTCCTGAATAGTGTGAAGGTTACAGATAAGGGTGTACTAGAAGGTCTGACCGGCGAAACGGAGCAGGTGTCCGCTGTGCTCGTTGCCAATGTAATCGAGCTCCTTCTGACGTTTCTCGGCGAGCCGTTGACATTGAAGCTTGTGCATGATGTGTGGCCTGAAAAGATTGATTCAATGCATTCCGTCAAAGGGAGCAAGCATGAACGAACAAACTAAACTTGCGATCAAGCAGCTTCCAACCGGGGTGCCGGGGCTGGATGAGATTCTGGGCGGGGGTCTTCCGGAGCTCTCTTTCAACATCATCGCGGGAGCACCTGGATGTGGCAAGACTACTCTGGCGCATCAATTCATGTTCGCCAATGCTACTGAAGCGCGGCCAGCGATTTATTTCACCGTGCTTGGCGAACCTGCGCTGAAGATGCTGCGGTATCAGCAGCAATACCCGTTCTTCGATATAGCGAAGCTGAATAGTGCTGTGCGCTTTATCAATCTGAGCAAGGTGCTCTTGGAGCATGGGCTGGACGGGGTGCTGGAAGAGATCACGAGAGAAGTAGAGAGTTGCAGCCCCAGCATTGTGGTGGTGGACTCCTTTCGCAGCGTGATGCGTTCTAATAAAAAAGGGAAAGGCATCCGTAAAGCACAAGGGTTCGTGCAGCGCCTAGCGCTGCTTCTCACCACTTGCGAAGCAACAACTTTTCTGATCGGGGAGTATGCCGAGTCGGAGCAACAAAACAATCCCGTCTTCACTGTCGCCGACGGCATCTTTTGGCTCTTTCAAGAGGTGGAGCGGAACTCCGTCGTGCGCAAGCTCCAGGTCATGAAGCTGCGGGGTCAGATGTCCGTGCCTGGATTGCACACCTTCCGCATCACGGATGATGGACTTCAGGCCTTCTCACGAACATTAGGCCTGACTGGAAAGAAGAAAAAAGCTCCGGA
>CAXSFX010000065.1:0-18892 GCA_964236655.1 uncultured Acidobacteriaceae bacterium
GGGTACGCGCAGCATGAACACGACTGGTAGGCTTCTCACCGGCCATGGAACACGCTCGCAAGGAAGCCAAGCACTACCTCTACACGCACCTGTACGGCTCCCCGCAGCTGCGAGAGGATTACGCGATTGCCGAAGAGGTAGTGCGGGACCTGTTCCAGACTTGGGTCAGCGATCCATCCCTGCTGCCGCCCAGCTACAGCAGCCGCGTCGTGGGCTTGAGCGGCGGTGAGAGTACGCCGCGTGTGGTGGCTGACTACATTGCAGGTATGACGGATGGCTTTATCCTGCAGCAGCATGAGGCTTGGAGCAAGGGCAGGAAAAAGTAGCAAGCAGCTAAAGCAGAAGCAGGGTTAGTGCCATATAAAAGACCGGTGTCATCCTGAGCGGAGTGCAGCGGAGTCGAAGGATCTGCTTTAGCCTTTTGCCTTTTGCCTTTGCGCAACGCCTGGAGAGCAAACAGGTCGTTCGGTTTTATTTGGGGCTTGCGCGCCAACTTTAGCTCAGGATGACACAAGTTTTGAGCATCACACTGATTCTGCTTCTATTACTGCACTTTCCCCCGCGGACGCAACCTGCTCAGCTCCCCCGCACACGCAATCGCGTTCAGTGAAGCCAGCTTCAAGTTATCGAACGCCGCCCAAATCCAGAAACGGGTCGAAACTGCCTGCTCCGCATCGGTCTGGCGGATACGCAGCAGCACCTCTTCCTGCCCGGCGCTGCTCAGGTTGCTGGGCGGGTCGCCGTCGCCGATGACTACGTCGATGTGGTCACCGGCAAGCGCGGCTTCCAGATGCTCCAGCGCCACACCTTTTTCAAGCTCCACACCAAGCGAAATTCCGTACCCGTGGAAGGTCGGCGCTTGCAGCAATTGCACACCCACCTGCGGCAGGCGGCCACCGGATAGCAGCGCATAGTGCCGCCGGATGCGCGCCTCGGTAGCCAGCAGGTCGATCTTGGAAGTCTCGCCTAGTACCGGCGTGACGTTGAAAGCCACCTGCATGTCGTAAACCTCTTTGGGCATGCTTTGAAAGTTCAGCAGCGTCACCGTCTGTTGGTGCAGCTCGTCTACCGCAGCCCGGCCATGCTCCGATGCCGGCTCCAGTACCGTGGCCCAGGCGCTGCGCACCGCACCCACGTCCTGTAGGCGCGCCATCAGCAGGGCAAGTACGGTAGAAGCCACATGCGCCGGGATCAGCGCAGGGGTATGGAGGTCAGGCGCTGGTGTCGTAGGGTTTTCAATCGCATCGTGTACCCAGGGTGCCGCCACCAGCACGCCCGGCTCACTTTCAAGCACGCCTGTAATGTCAATGATGCTGGCATGCGCGTCCACTGCGGCACGCCAGTATGTACTGGCCTGGGCGGGTGTACCGGCAAAGAAAATGTAATCCACGCGACGGAACGAGTCAGGCTCAATGGTCTGGATCACGGTCGCCTCGTCGCCGATAGCTTCAATCTGGCCCAATCCTTCGACCCCGTCCATCAGCAGCAGCTCGGCGGTGCTGAACGGGCTATCCTCAATGGCTTCCGCAAGTTCCTTGCCGTGCAGTGTGGCAGCGCCCACAATCGCGATTCGTATTTTGTCAGGCATACCTTACCTTTATCTCGATTGCATGTGACTTGTAGTGTGGGTGTACGCTCAGGCGCTAACCGCACGCGCCGATTTTCGCTGCCACGAGTACAGCAGCCGCGCCAGCACGCCGGAGAACAGGTAGACCAGTGCGATGGCAGCCAGCAGGTACTGAGAGAAGAAAACCAGCGCATAAAGAAACACACCCAGCAGCACAATCCAGCGGAAGGGGTGCGCCTTCATCAGGCTACTTTCCTTGCCGCTCCAGAACCGCCAGGTACTGACCATGAGCAAACCGATAGCGACAACATAGCCGCCCCATAGGAGTGCGACCCAGTTCAAAGCCACCGGAATACCGCCGAAGAAGTGCACCACAGCCGCAATGGCACCGGCAGCAGCCGGGATCGGCATGCCGACAAAATACTTGCGGCCCGGTCTTCCTGGGTTCTTAGGCTGCGGGGCCGCCATGCTGTTGAAGCGGGCCAGCCGCGCCGCACCGCAGATCAGAAAGAGAAAACACAGCAGCGCGCCGAGATCGATCAGCCTGTGCCGCAGCGCGCTTTCCATCGTCAACGGCAGCATCTGGAAGCCCCAGCAGTAAGCCAGCAGCGACGGTGCCACGCCGAAGGTGATGACGTCGGCGAGCGAATCCAGCTCCTTGCCGAACTCGCTGGCAGTGTTCGTCAAGCGGGCGATGCCTCCGTCGATCGTGTCGAACGGGATTGCGAAACCGATCGCCAGCGCCGCATAATCAAAATGCTGCGGCTCGACTGCGGAGCCTTGCAGACTCTGCGTAATGGCAAAGTACCCGGCAGCGATGTTGCCGGCCGTGAACACCGAAGGCAGGATGTACATACCGCGCGACTTGCGTCTGCGCATGCTGAGGCGCGGCTTGGCCGTATCGAGCGCAATGGGAGTGAGCCGGGGCTGCTCGCTCACCGTGCCTGCCCCACCATCGCCTCGCTGCGTATGTCTGCAAGATTTGGGTTCTCAGCGGCACAAGGTGCAACCTGCGCCAGCACCGTGCTGCCGCCCTTCACCACCGTGCCTAACGCCACGCGAACATCGCAGCCTGCAGGCAGAAGCAGGTCCGTGCGGGAACCGAACTTGATCAGCCCGACACGCTGGCCCCGTGTTAGCCGATCGCCGACCACCTGGTTGAAGACGATGCGCCGCGCCAGCAAACCGGCAATCTGCTTGAACACAACCTCGTAGCCGTCATCAGCCTGCATCACGCAGATATTCTGCTCGTTACGGTCGGCCGAGGCAGCATCCATCGCGTTGACGAATGCACCCTTTTGGTAGCGCACCTCACGCACCACGCCCGTTACCGGTGCCCGGTTGACATGCACGTTAAACACGCTGAGAAAGATTGAAATGCGGGTGCGAGGACCTTCAGGCGTGGAGATAGTCTCAACGCTGGTCACCTTGCCGTCGGCGGGCGACACTACCAACCCTGCGCCTTGCGGGATCGTCCGCTGCGGGTCACGAAAGAACCACAGGAAAAACGCTGCCAGCATGAGCGGCAGCACCGCCCAGGCTCCTGTGTGTGTCAATGCGATAACAGCGATTGCAACCAGGACCAGTGAAATGCCGTATAGATAACCGTCACGAACCATTGGCATCATTATAGAGGGCTTACCGGCTTCGAAACGCTGCCATCTGTGTGCAGGAGGAGGCTCAGCAATACAGCATCCTCATCCGGGTTGCGGTAGTAGCCGCGGCGCACCCCATCTTCTATGAAGCCAAGCCGTGCGTACAGGGCAAGCGCGTCCCGGTTCGACGCACGTGCCTCAAGCAGCAGCCTTGTGGCATTTTGCGTTGCCGCCCAAGCAACCACCGAGGCTAGCAGCATGGAACCGATACCCTGTCGGCGGTACATGGGCGCGGTGACAACTGCTTCCAGCTCTGCCGTACCGGCCACATGCGTCGCCATGGCAAAGCCCTGCATATGTCCGCCGATAGCAGCAACCCAGGCACCGCGCCTGCCCGGACTGACCGCGATTACTTGAAGCATTCGGTTGTATTCGACTGCAGGCCAGTGCGGCGCGGTAGACACCGCAGCAGCAATCGCGATGACCCCCGGAACATCCTGCCGAAGCATGGGCCGCACTGCCGTCGTACTATTCACGAAGCTCCGGGGCGGGTCAGCATCTGCTCGGCTCGCCACAGGTACAGTGCGTCGAGGGTCGCAGTGTCGTCCCAGTCGCACGCTAAGATCCGTGAATGTGCGAATTGGAGTGCATCGAGAGCTGTGGGGGCGGGGCAGAGCCGGGCGGCAGGGTACCGGCCATGCAGATTCAGCTCACACACCGCAAACTCCACCGGCTTCGGCAGTAGACTTTCAAACTCACCCGGCGTCAACATTCGCTCATCCGCACTTCCAATGTCGCTCGGGACTGAATACAATCCGTCATCCTGAGCAGGTATGCACAAAGTGTGAACCCCGTCACCCGTGTCATCCTGAGCAAAGATCGTGTCTCCCTGAGCGAAGCGCAGCGAAGTCGAAGGACCTGCTTCTGTTCTACTCTCCATCCGCACATACAGGTTGCCTCGCCCCGCATCCAGCGCAACACATTCCGCACGGCTAATTGCCCCAAGCACTGCCAGCCGCGAGACTGCAACCAGCGGCACTCCGGCTGCCTCAGACAACGCTTTGGCCGCGCTCAGGCCGATACGCATGCCTGTAAAACTCCCCGGCCCGCGTACTACAACAATGGCGTGCAACTCCGCAGGCGCAAGGTTTGAAGCGGCCAGCAAATCACGTAGCGCACTTGTCAACAAGGACCCCGCCGTTCGCGCGGCCAGCATTGCTTCTCCTACCGGCTCCATACCGTTCGCAGTCAAACGCGCCAGCGCAAGGCTGGCCTCGGCCCCGCAGGTATCAAGCCCCAGTACGTACGTGCTTTGTTGCCTATCCGGCATTCAGCTGTCCAGCCGGTGCAGCACCTTGGCAAGCTGCGCATCGTTGCTATAACCGGAGTTCACAGCCCGAGCATGCCCGGCGGCAGCAATCCGCTCTCGGTCCTTCGGCTTGTCCAGATAGAAGCGTGCTTTCTCCGCGCATTCTTCAATGGAGCTGAAAAAGACAGCCTCGCGGTCTTCCGCAAAGCATGCCTGGTGGCCGGGCACCCGCTCCGCCAGCAAAAACTGTCCGCAGGCAGCAATCTCAATCGCCTTGTGCGCGATGTCGTCTTCATTTTTGTGAGTCAGGAACGCCAGGTTGATTTTGGAACGCCAGATGCTCTCCCTGTATGCAGCGTCTTTCATCATGCCGCCTGTCACGTACTTCGCTTGCAGCTCAGGCGGCCAGACTTTGTCCCAGCGAGGCCCCGCTACAGCCAGGGGCAGCCCGTTTTCGCCGAGCCGTGCCAAAAATGACGGTCGCTCCTCCAGCGGACTGCCCGTATACGACACGCCGCGGTTCCGGTCCGCATCGCTCCATCCTGCCGGCGGCGGGTAGTGCTGGGTTGGCTCATAGGAGAACAGCAGCTGTACATAAGGCAGCTTCCAGTCCGCATAGCGCACCGCATCTGCGTCACGAAAGACACAATTCAAATCAAACAGCTTGAACACCTTCAGGAACTGCATCCAGCAGCCGTCGCCGCGCGGGCCGAACGGGTTGTCCTGGTTCACGCAAACTGTAAGGCTCCCCGCTGCGCGAATAGCTCGGATGGTCTCAAGGGTAAAGTGCACAGGCTTATCAAGCCACACCACGTCAGGCCGATGCTCCCGTACAGCGCGTAAAAGCGCCTTGTTGACAGGCGCGACCAGCGGCCCCACGGGGTAACGAAACTGCAGCGCGGCCACATAGCGCGACTTCGGCTCCCATGGCTCAAGCGGAAACGGCACCATCTCCTGCCCAAGCCGCTCCAGCGCATGGAACCGGTATGCCGAGGTATTGCCGG
The DNA here is from genome assembly GCA_964236655.1 of uncultured Acidobacteriaceae bacterium. GTDB lineage: Bacteria > Acidobacteriota > Terriglobia > Terriglobales > Acidobacteriaceae > EB88. The sequence continues at coordinate 5,476 of CAXSFX010000065.1, forward strand.
GGCTCATACTGGCTACATACAAGATTTTGCGCTGCCTGATCTCACCGGGTGTATCGTTTCTCATCTCTGCAAAGCATATCGGCGCGGAGCGTCAAATACTTTAATCGCTCTCAGAAAATCTTTTTTAAGGAGCGCTCCATAGAACGACAGCGCATGAACGGGTGAGCGCACCGACAAGGTACCAGCCTGCTTAATGAGAGGTACTCGTAAATCTCGCCTTCCGAAATAAAATTATGCAAGAGATGTGGAGTTATACTGAGCAGGTTAGACGAGGCACCTTCATGGTTCCGATTCTTCTGATTACCGTAATTGTTTTTGTAATTTCGTTGCTTTTCGGCTTTATCCCGCGCAGCACTACAGTTGCGGAAGGTTCGTTGCGCATCGCAAGTCCTCTTCACACGTGGAGTTTTCCACTGCAAGCCCTGACACAGGTTGAGCCTGCCAACCTGAACAAGTTAGCGACAATAAGGTTTTGTGCCTCCGGATGGCCCTTGCCGCCAAACGGCTGTATTTGGAACCGCACATACGGATTTTTCCGCGCTTTAGCCAGCAGTCGAGAAAACCTGTACCTGCTCCACTTTCGGGATCGTGCCCCTCTGCTGATCTCACTCTCATCGCCTAACGGCTTACTTTCAGTGAAGTCTGAAGCCGGTTTGCCGAGCGCACATTAGCTTTACCATGGGTACAAGTTACACAGGAATATTAGGCAAACCTGCTCCCGATACAAAAGGCTGTTTCTATAAATGTAATTCTGCCGCAAACGCCATATCCCAATTCGGAGTCTTGACTCAGTTGAGAGTGATGCATTTATATGCCGGACCAACCTATCGCTTTTCCATGGACTCGATCTTGCCTTTGTGCTCCCCGAGAATCATGTAGAACTGCTTTTGATCGTCAGATACCCGGTCAATGCGGGAGATGAGCTCACCGCGCAAGGAAGCAAACTTTGCCTCCACTTCACTACGAAAGGAATCAAGCTTTGCTTCCATACGTCCATTCAAAACTACAGCAATGGCTATGGTTACAAGCCCGGTCACTGTAGGAAGGCCTGCCGAAATACACAGCTGCCAGTTTGTCATGCTACGCATTCCGCTCTTTACCCGAAAATATGCTTGACGCGCGCCAGCCTATACTTCCTCCCGCTACTCCGCGCCCTTACCAGGCTTCAGCACCGAGTTCACCGCATCCCGAATGCGCCCGTTAATCATGCCGCAAGGCAGCAATGCCGGTGCCTTCATGCACTGCACTGCCAGCGTCTTCGCAGCCTCGTCGTAGTGCCAGCGAACGGTAACACCCATTTGCGTAGCCTCACCGCTGGTGCCCTTGCCGGCGGCAAGTCCCCCCATGCCGAACTGCGCAGCCTTGGCTAGAAACGCCTCCGTATGCTCACTGGTCACGCCTGTAAATACCTGCTCTTCACACCCTGCCATGGTCGCGGTCTCCTAGAGTTGTTGTGGAGTTACTGTGCAGCATCCTTGCTGATCTGGGGCTCGTTGGCAGGTTTGGCACCCGGCTTGGGAAAGTAGCCGCTGCGTGTGCGCACATTGAAATTCTTCTTGGCTCCGGGCGCGTGTGCCAACACCCGCAGCTGCCGAAAACCGCCTTCGCTCAGCGGTTTCGTCGAGTGGTAGCCGATGGTGTACTGCGAACGGATGTCGCGCGCAACCTCTGCCGCAACCGCGTCCACATCGTTGAGTGAATGCGGGAAATAAGCAATCCCACCGGTCTCCTGTGACAGCATTTGAAGAGCACGCTTGGCCTGGCGCGCTTCGTGCGCTCCGCCGTCATCGCCGAACAGCAATCCGATCGAGTACACAATCGGTCCCTGCAAGTCCTGCACACGCCGAATGGTCTGCTCCAACGTCAGCCCTGATGCGTTGTCCTCGCCGTCAGTAATGATCAGGATGACCTGTTTGGGACGCTTGGCACCCTTGCTCAGCTCATCGGCTGACGCTACTGCCGCGTCATACAGAGCCGTGCCGCCCTTGGAGTCAAGATGCGCCAGCCCCTCGCGCAGCTTGTTCAGGTCGCTGGTAAACTCCTGATCGATAAAGGCTTCATCGGAAAAATTGACGATGAATTCTTCATCCTGCGGGTTTGAAGCTTTCACCATGTCGAGTGCCGCGGCATTTACAGAGGCACGCTTCTCCCGCATCGATCCCGAATTATCTACCAGGATGCCAAGTGAAACCGGCGTATCCGAGTGACTGAACGAGGCAACAGTCTGCGGCACGCCATCCTCAAAAATATGGAAATCATCTTTGCCGAGGTTATTTACCAGGTGACCCTGATCGTCGAGAACAGTGGCATTCAGCACCACTTCCTGCACATCGCGGCGCAAGGTAAAGCGGCCATCCTGCCTGCCGATATCGCTCGCCTGCTTGCCCGCGACAGCGGCATCGGTCAGTGCGCCGGGCTTTACAGCGGCATTGTCAGCCGCATCGGGCGACAAAATAGGGTCGCGCTCCAGATCGAGCGGCTGCTGGGTCTCGGCGACCGGGGGTTTTGCGGTCTGGGCATACAGCAGTCCCGGCAGCGACAAGGCGGTAAGCGACGCAGCAAGAAAGAAGGCGAGTTGTTTATTGGACAGGGGCATAGTAGCCGGAGCGGGCATGTACCGTGAGCTGTGGAAGCCCCGGAGGCGGTTCAAGCCGTACCTTCACTTTACGCCATTTGCCGTCTTTCCTTGCATCGGTTGAGCGATAGCCCAGCACATATTCATCCCGCAACTCATCGCTGATCTTGGTCGCCACATCGGCCATGTCACTCAAATCGTTCACCCGGAACATGCGCCCGCCCGTATCCTCGCAGATGTCGTCAAGCAGCAGCGGCCCCAGCCGTTCCTCGGTTGTCGGCGCATACTCGTCAAAGATGCCGATGGAATAAATCTGCACATCCGACTCGCGCACCGTTGCCCGTACCTCGCTCTCTGTGTAGCGTGAGCGATTGTCGCCGCCGTCAGAAACAATCAGCAGCGCCTTGCGCGGGTACTTGGCTTCCTTCATCTTGCTCACGCCGAAGTACACGGCATCAAGCAGCGCGGTACGCTTGCCGGGCTTCACCAGCGCCAACCGCGCATCCACGTCATCAATCGATGAGGTGAAATCCTCGATCAGCTCGGGCCTGTCGTTGAACCCGATCACAAAGAACTCATCCTGCGGATTGGCTGTCTTCAGAAATGCCTTGACCGACTGCCGCGACCGGTTGAACTTGCTCGTCATCGACCCGCTCAGGTCCAGCAGGATGCCGAGCGAAACAGGAGCGTCTTCTGTCGAAAAGGTCTTGATCGTCTGTAGCTGCTCTGACCCGGCACCTTTTTCATAGATGAAGAAGTTGTTCTTCTCCAGGCCGGTCACCAGGCGGTTCATCGGGTCCGTTACGGTTAGCGGAATCAGGGTAAGGTTGACGTCTACCTTGATGCTTTCATTCTCATGCACCCTTGTTTTAGGCATACCCTCAACCGGCTTTTCACCCGGCGGCACAGGCTGCACGGGTTGCGCAGCGGCAGGCGGAGGCGTGGCGCTCACCGGCGGCGGTGCTACGTGGACCTGGTTTAGCGGGTCCGCAGTCTGCGCCCGCAGCGTCGCCATTGGAGCAACAAGCAGGCTTAATATCCACACAAATCGGCGAATTCGAGGAGCGCAGTACATCCTTCTTCTCCAGTTCGGTCCTGCGAAGCCAAGCGCCCCTCGTTCACGGGTCTTGTCTTCTAATTTCATCTACTGATTCCTGGCTTCATCTTGGACGCGCCCGTTAGAGGGATGCAAGCAGCTTCTAGGTCGCTTGCGTTCTGTTTATATCCGGGTCAGATTGCACTGAATAGGATGCGCCTGGAAGCTCGTCTACAATCGGGATGTTAATGCTGGCTTTTTCAGCGGAACCCAAGGACTGCCGCTCTCGATGGCACGTATTTTCCCTTTTCGCGCCCTGCGCTATAACCCGTCGCTTGTACGTGTTGAGGACTGCGTCACGCAGCCTTACGACAAAATCACACCGTCCATGCAAGGGGGCTACTACGCCCGCAGCCCTTACAACCTGGTGCGCATCATCCTGGGCCTGCCGGAGCTATTCGACTCCCCCGGTGTCAACGACGTGTACACTCGCGCCGCCCGCGACTTCAGCGACTGGCGCGAAGAGGGCGTGCTGGCCCCTGAAGCCGAACCCTGCCTGTTCGCCTATTCGCAGCGATTCATTTCGCCCGGCAGCAAGCAGGAAGTAGAGCGGCGCGGTCTCATCGCCCTTGGCGCGGTGTCGCCTTACAGCGAAGGCATCGTCTTCCGGCATGAGCAAACACATACCCGGGCCCGCGCGGATCGCATGAACCTGCTGCGCAGCACACGAGCGCACTTCGGACAAATCTTCATGCTGTACTCGGACCCGGCAAAAACAGTCGAGTCCCTTATCTTTCCTTCCGCAGGCAATCAGGCTGTACCTGAAATTGAAGTTCGTGACGAATTCGGCGTACTGCACCGCGTCTGGAAAATCAGCGACCCGGCCACCATCAACATGGTGCAAGGTGCGCTCGGCGACAAGAAGCTGATCATCGCCGACGGCCACCACCGCTATGAGACCGCACTGGCTTACGCCGCAGAAAAAATAGAGAAAGCTCCTGCCTCGATCAAAGGCAGGTTAGGCACCACGCAGGAACCTGCCTACCCGGAAGCCGCCGTGATGATGACGCTGGTGAACATGGACGGCGAAGGTCTCACAATCCTGCCCACCCATCGCGTGGTACATGGGCTCACCTCGTTTGACGATGCTACGTTCCGGGCTGCTGCCGCCGGGCTGTTCTCCCGCGTGGAGCCCCTTGCGCTCAACCCCGGCAACACGGAAGCTCTTTTGGCGGCACTGGCACACGCAACCACGCAAGGGGGGCCAGACGCTACCGTAATGCTGGCGGTATCGGCAGGACAGGTACTGGCCCTGACCATGGACCGTGCAGCCCGAGACCGCGCTCTGGCCGGGGTAAGCGAGCGGCAGCGGCAGCTCGACATGGTGGTGCTGCATGGAGGTATTCTGGCAGGGGTGCTCGGCATCAGTGCCGAGGCCGTACGGGCAGGCGAGCATGTAACCTACGCGCGTGAAGCCGCCGACGCCCTCGCACCGGTACTGCGCGGCGATGCGCAAATCGCGTTCCTGGTAAACCCCGTAACGCTACCGCAGCTGCGTGAAAACACCTTTGCCGGTGAAGTGATGCCGCAAAAATCAACTGATTTTTATCCCAAGCTGCTGAGTGGACTGACAATCTACGCGCTTGACGAAAAAGCTGAAGCGACCAATGCAGACGCGCGCAAGGGTGTGCGCTGAGGCAAGGACATCTACTGCTGTTGCCGGCAATGCTGGGGTCTGCCTGGGCAACCGCGCAGGCGCAAACCCCGCAGGTAAAGCCCGCGCCGAGCTTCACAGTTGTGCTGGACGCAGCTCACGGCGGAGCCGACATCGGTACTACCCTGACCCCGCAGCTGCTTGAAAAGAACCTGGTACTGACGCTCTCCGTCCAGCTGCGCTCCGCGCTCACAGCGCGCGGCATCGACGTTGCCACCACGCGTGAGTCTGACACCGACCCGCTACCGAACGACCGCGCCGCGCTCGCCAACCGTGCACGCGCAAACGCCTGCATCCTGCTGCACGCCACGGCCAGCGGCTCCGGCGTACACCTGTACACCTCGTCGCTCAATCAGGTTCCACGCAGCGCCGGCCTTGCACCCTGGGACACAGCAGCCGCGCCCTTTGTGACAGAAAGCCTGAAACTAGCCTCCACCCTGGGTGCCGCGCTGGGCAGCGCGAACCTGCCGTACACCATCGGGCGGCTTCGCCTCGATCCCATGGACTCCCTGCGCTGCCCCGCCGTCGCGATAGAAGTGGCTCCCCTGCTGCGGGCGGAAGGCCGGGAAAACTCCGCCGCGCTTGGGGAAACCGGGTACCAGAAGCGGCTGGTCGATGCCCTGGCGGCAGCACTGGTGCAGTGGCGCGGTGAGCAGGCCGGGGACGCCGCGCCATGAGCCTCCGCGGCAAGCCCCCGGTCGGTTCCAGCGGCAATGACCAAAACGACGAAGACGCACCGGCGCAACGACGGGCATGGCAGCCGCCTGTGTCATCGCCCAACACACAAAAGCGATCCACACCGAGCACCCCGGCACGGCCTGCCGTATCCTTGGGGAAAGCTCCGGCAGGTGACGCCACCCTACCCCCCCGGAGCGTTCCCTCTGCATCCGGCCCGCAGCGCCCCGATACACCTCCCGACGTACACCCGGAGCCACGCCCGGCAACGCGCCCCGGCAGCGGTTTTCTTCGCCCATCCCGGCAAAGTTCCCTACGCCGCCCCGCGCTGATCTCGCGCGGCGAGCGAACCCTGTTCTGGGTTCTGCTGGCCGCCGTGCTCGCCATGAGCGTCTTTCTGGTGCACTACCGCAACCGTGTCAACGCACACTTTCAAGAACGTGCTCTAGCCATACCGCTGGCGACAGCCGCCGGCTCAAGCCCCGCACCGCTGCTGCTGTACCTGGCCAACGATGAAACAGGCGCACTGGTCGAGCGCCCCATTGCCTTCCCGCTGCCGGAAGACCTGAACACCCGCGCCCGCGTAGTCCTTGAAAAACTGCTCTCGGAGTACACCGCCCCCGGCTCGCCCCACCCGCTCAAAGCCCTTCGCCCCGGCATCGAGAGCGTGGACGAAGTGTTTCTGGCACCCGTACCGGGCCGCCGGACCGGTCAGCTTGCGGTGGTTGACCTGACTCCCGGCTTTATCCAGGCCCACCCCGCCGGCATTGAGCCTGAAACGCTCACCCTGCTCTCCATAATCGCAACCCTCCACGCCAACCTGCCTACCGTCACAGAGGTACACTTCCTGGTCGATGGCGCGCCCCGCGCTACCCTCGCCGGCCACGCCGATCTTTCCCGTACCTACCTGGCCGGCTCCGCACAGATGGCCCCGAGTGAAGCGTTCACCGTGAAAGCAGCGCGGCCATGACAGCTTGGAACCAACCGCGCATCGGCGTATTCGACTCCGGCGTAGGCGGCCTGACGGTCCTACGCGCCCTGCGCCGACAGCTTCCGCAAGCGCATTATTTATACCTGGGCGACACAGCCCGCCTTCCCTACGGTTCCAAGTCGCAGACTACGGTGGCCCGCTACGCAGTGCAGAGCGCCCGCTTCCTCATTGAGGCAGGCGCGGAGTACCTGGTTATCGCCTGCAACACCGCCTCTGCCCTGGCTCTACCGGAGCTTCGCGCTTGTGCCGGGTCCGTGCCCGTACTCGGCGTTATTGAGACCGGCGCAGACGCGGCACGCACCCAGTCACGCTCTGGTGACGTGTGCGTACTAGCCACCGCCGCCACTGTCGCAAGCCACGCCTACGCCGTGGCTTGTACGGAACGCGGGCTGCGCGCGGCTGAAAAAGCCTGTCCGCTATTGGTGCCGCTCGTCGAGGAGGGCTGGACCACCCACGTTGTAACGGAGCAGGTGCTACGTATTTACCTGGACGAAGCCATGGCCGAAGCTCACGCAGCAGGCCTCCAACCGGACACGCTGCTGCTGGGCTGCACGCACTACCCGCTGTTGCGCGCGAGCTTCGAGGCGCTTGCCCCTGCGGGCACGGCAGTGATTGACTCTGCCGAGGTTACAGCCGAAGCCGTCCGGCTGGCACTGGGCGAACCGTTCGTCGCAGGGGCGCAACCGCCTGTCCGCTTTTTCGCCACTGACGGCGTCGCGCGGTTTCGCGCCTTGGGCAGCCGCTTTATGGAGGAGGCGATTGAAGATGTAGAGCTCATCGACCTGGGCGGCTGACTGAGGGCGAGCAATCCAAAATGCCTCGCAAGGCTGCTATGCTTTCTCTGCCACTCGATCCTGGCCTGTCGGGCGGAACAGCCATGCGCACGAAAGGGAATCCATGCTAAATCTCCAGGGCCGCGTCGCAGTTGTCTTCGGCGTTGCCAACAAGCGATCCATCGCTTACGCCATCGCCCAAAAGCTTGCCGAAGCCGGCTGCACACTCGCCATCGGCTACCAGAACGAGCGCCTCAAGTCTGAAGCCGACTCGCTGATCCAGAGTCTGCCTGCCGGTTTGCCGAACGCCTCCACCTTCCAGTGCGATGTGACCAGCGACAGCGATATCGAGCGCAGTTTTGCAGACTTGAAAAGCCGCTATGGCACGCTGCATGTACTGGTGCATTCGGTCGCGTTTGCCCCTGCTGCAGAGCTGAAAAACGACTTTCTTGAAACCACGCGCGAGGGCTTCCGCATGGCGCATGACATCAGCGTCTACTCGCTCATCGCCCTGGCCCGTGCCGCTACCCCGCTCATGACCGACGGCGGCTCCATCATGACGCTTTCCTACTACGGCTCGGAAAAGGTCTTCCCCAACTACAACGTGATGGGCGTAGCCAAGGCAGCCCTTGAGGCCACCGTGCGCTACCTGGCGGCAAGCCTTGGCCGCCGCAACATCCGCGTCAACGCCATTTCCGCAGGACCTATTAAAACGCTCGCCGCACGCGGCATCGGCGACCTGGGAACCATGCTCAAAGGCCATGCCGAACGTGCCCCGCTGGGTCGCAATGTAGAGCAGGCAGAAGTCGCAGGCGCTGCCGTCTACCTGGCCTCCGATCTTTCAAGCGGCGTTACAGGAGAGGTCACCTACGTCGATGCCGGCTACAACGTGATGGGGTTTTAACCCGGTGCCCATCAATCAGTACAGCGTGCTCAAAGGCGACCCGCAATCGGGTGCCGTCTCTCCAAGTGCCCGCCCGCATTACCTGATCGAGGTCGATGCGAACGGCACCAACTGGCAGATCGCGGTCAATGTCGAGTCCGACGTAGGTACCGGCTCCAGCGCGCAGGTGCTCTACAAACTCGATGAAAACTGGACCCCGCCCGACGCCGCGATGCTCACAGCCTTGCCGGTCGGCGTAACCGCACTCGCCGGCAAGGACACCAACCCGGCCATCGACTACCTGCGCAGCAGGGCAGATAACCAGCCGAACCAGCCGCTTGTGACCCGAGCACAGCTCACCCCCCTGCCCCTACCCGGCAAAACAGACGCTCAGAACCTGCACAACGCAGTCATCGAGTACCTGAATCAGGCTATCGCTGACAAGAACGGCACCGTCTATGCCTTCGGCGCTCTATATACGACAGGCAACGGCATCCACGACATCCACATGAACCAGGGCAATCCCAAAACCGACCACTCGGGCGATAACGGCATCTGGCAGGACGGTTTGCTGGTGTTTCAAATGCCCGCAGGCAATAACGGCGCGGGCCAGTGGGTCGCAATCTACATCGCCTTTCAGGAGCAGGTCTGGGCTACTGACGCTACCGGCAATCCAACTGCATAAAGGTTGAATCATTCTTGATACGCGTAACACTGTAGGCCAGATTTAGCCCAAGTCACTGTAACCTCCAGGCACTCCGTATTTTGAGGATTTATGCAACATCCTTGACTATTGGAGCAGGCTGTCTCGCGCCGTCTCGCTTCCCTGTTTGCATCGGAACTTTGTATTTCTCTAAACGCCATATGGCCCGTGGTGTGGCCGCACAATGCACCCTGTTTAGATGGTCTGGGTGGCTGCTGTTGCCAGTGTTGTGTCCTTTGCGGCACGCGACCAGAAGATGCGAAGATCGGTGACGTTGTGCAGGGCGAAGTTGGGCTGCGTCACGTTGTCCGGCCGCTGCACGGTAATAGCGAAAAAGTCGGCGCGATGAACGTTTTCCAGCCGGAAGGCCGGGCGAGGATCGGCGTTTGAAGCCGCTACTTCAACGTGCGCCATTTCGATGTTCTTCAAATGACGAAGGAAGAAGCCGCTACAAGGCGTCGGGCCGAAGCGTAGTAATTCCGGATAATCAGCCTCCATTTCAGGCACCTGGATCGTGTGCCAGTCGGGCATGGGTTTGGACTCATCTCCCCAGCCGACACGCATGTTTTTCGGCAAGCCTTGATGTCCGAAGAAGCAGTTGTTTACTTTGACATCTTCAATGAGGTTCGATGGTATGCCTGAAAAGATCGACGATGTCGACGAAGCCGAATTGTAGCTGACAAGATTTGAGATCAGCACACGGCGCAGCGTTCCGGGGCGCATTGTCTCTTTTGGTCCGCGATTGCGGCGGTTCAAACGAAGAAAAAGCGGTGCGTCAAAGGTATCGCGCAAAGTGATGTTTGAGATGGCGATGTCTTCAACCAGAGCGCCGTCTGAAGTCTCAAGCGAGATGCCTTTGGAGCCCTCGCAGACGCAGTTCATAATGGCAATATTACGAAAGCCGCCGTTCGATTCTGTACCGCACTTGATGCGACCGTTGCGGGAGTCACGCCCGGTGTCGGCAAACTTCTTCCAGGTGCCGCTGATGACGCTGCCGAGCTCATAGGTGCCGGTCACATAACAATCAGAAATCGTTACGTTGTCGGTGGAACGCACGTAGCCGAGTGCGTAGCTGGACTTCGGGCAGATTGCATCGTCCCAAGGCGAGTTGACGGTACAGTTGGAGACGCGCACATTTCGGCAGCAATCAATGTCAAAGCCGTCGCGGTCCGTGTCAATAAGCAGGTTGTCCAGCGTGAGATTGTCGACGCCGGTTGCAAGCAACGCGAAGTGACCGCCTTTGAGGACTGAGAAGTCGCGCAGGAGCACGTTGCGGCAGTTCTTTAGAGCGATGGCCTTGTTGCCCACACCGGCTTGCTCGGCTGCAAATGCCGAGTAGTCGCCGCGCTTGCCGGAGGTGCCATGGGAAAGACCTTTACCGTGGATCAAACCCGATCCGGTAATCGAGAAATCACTGATGTTTTCGCCGTAGAAGAGCGAGTTGGGCCAGTGATTATGGCCATAATCCTGATACTGTTCCCACGGTTGCGGAGGGCCGGCCGGATCGTAAGTACCGCCGTTGTAACCGGTTGCTTCGCCGGGTTTGGGCGAGTCGGCTGCCAGGATGGTGCAACCGGCTGAGAGGTAAAGATCGACGTGGCTGCGCAGACGAATGGTGAAGCAGAGATAGGTCCCGGCTGGAAACAGCAGCGTTCCACCGCCCGCGGCAGCAACGGCTTCAATGGCCTTATTGATCGCGGGTGTGTCTATGGTTTTGCCGTCACCTGTAGCACCGTAGCTGCGGGCGTTGAAGATTCCCATGCTATCGGGACCAGGCCCGCGCGTGGAGGCTTGAGCGAGAGCGACATGGCCGATACTGGAGGCAAGTGCTAGGGGCGAGAGCTTTATGAGGTCGCGGCGTTGCATAGAAATCACCTTATCAATAGCTATGGCCGTAGCGGCCTGTTCAGGTTCACGGTAGTCGAATTCAATCTCAATTGAATACGGCAGTGCCTCTCCGACCATTCAAGCAATGGAGTTACTGATCGCAGATTTGTGCAAGAGATCCTTCTCATGACTGGCAGTCACTCGCCGCGCCTTCTACACCGGGAAAGCCGACACTCCATCCGCACCGCACCAGTCATACTGTCGTGTTACCTGTACCGGACGCTCAAACTTCCACCGGTTCGGCGTTGTCCCTTGCAGCGGATCCGTTGGATAGCCGTAGGCGTTTTGCGAGACAACGGCCATGGCATCCCGCATCGCAGATTTGATTTCCGGAGTGATTGCACTCGGATCGGGCGACAGAAACAGCGATGTGCCGCTTCTGGATACGACATCCATCCATTGGCTTGTTTCGCGCCAGCCGACATCCCGGGTGATAGCCACGCAATCCGGGTCAACGTGGAAGAACGTGCGGTGCTGCGCGATGCGCTGCGCCAATCCGTTGACCCCGAAGCGCCTGGTTCGCTCCCAGTCGTGCCCGCTTGTGTCATCCGCGATACGCTGCGATTCAAAGATACCTGCGGCAATGTGCCCGACCGTGTTGCAGCCCAGAATGACTGCCTGCTCTCCCGCTACCTGTCGAATGGCGAGGTACAAGTCTCGAACAATCTCGGCGTTGGTGCGGGATCGGTCGTTGAAGCTCCAGCCGGGGCGCGCAGGCCCGGTGGTCATCTCTGAACCCCACTGACCAAAAAGTTCGACAGTAGAGAAGTCGTGCTTGATGAACTCATACCCCCAGCGCACCGGGACGCGAACCGTTTCAAGAATCTGCTCAAGTGCTTCGGGAATAGTGGGATCAAACGCAGGCAACGCCCCGGCAGATTTGCTCAATCGACCTTGCGGTAGAAGCAGTTTCGGTGGAGCAGCCTGGGGAGCGCGCAAGGGCCGAATCCATATACCTGGGCGCAAATGCCGTTCGCGGATGCCGCTTGCGAGTTCCGGCATACTCGGAAAGCGGATCGCATCCTGATAGCCGTCATCGATGACGATGTACGGTTTCACGCTGCCGGGTGGAGCGAGCGATGCAATCAGGTCTGCATCCCGGAGAATGCCTGCCGCTGTATTTTTCCCGTAGGCGTAATTCCAATCGTTGCTGCCGAATAGCGCACCTTTCGGCAGCCGCGGCGACGCGCACATAATGATACAAAACTTCTGTGTAGCGCTAGCTACCGGCTCTCCGGGCGCGCCTTTTTTTGTCACCACCGTACACGCGTGCAGTTGTCTCTGTCCGAGCACAACAGGTTCTCCTCCATTGCGCAGGTCGATCGTAAGCGTGATCCCCTCGGCGTCCTGCTGCCAGAAACAAAATGCCGAGGGCTGCGTCTTGACGCCGTAACCATTCAGGGTTTGTCCATCAAAGGTGACGAAGTACCAAGGCATGATGCGGTTCGGCACCACCCCGCGCCATTCCAGGTCACCATAGGCTCTTTCCCACTGATCGCCAAGCGAGTGGATCGACTCGCCCGTCCCACCTTCCCATCGAACATGCAGATATGTCGGTGCTGTGGTTTCGGCGGTGACCGTGATGGGCAGTTCCTGTTCCGCGGGTTCGACCGTCACACGTACTCCGCCCCCGGTCCAATCCCGTCCCGAGTGCTGCAGCGGTTTCACTTCTCGTCCGCCGAACCGGGCGGTGATGAAGTCGGGGCTGCGTAAAACTTCAATCCCTGCTTGCTGCTGCGGTCTTATCGGCACGGTACCCTGTGCTGCGGAAGGGTGAGAGGTAAGCATCACTGCAGTTGCAGCGGAAGCTGATTTTAAAAAAGTTCTACGACTTGCAGAATCGGCTCTCATCCAGGTCTCGGTGTCAATCGTAAAAGGGCAGCTGGCCCCTGTCGTGCAGTTCTCGAAAGTTATATCAAGTCAAGGCATTCTGCCGAATGGGAGAATGCCCTGACTCCATGGTTTAGAAGATGTACTTTAGAGCAAACTGCACCACCCGCGCGTCGGGACTTTCACCGGCAGTACCGCCCCCGCCAAACCGTTCGCTGTTGATTTGCCCAAAGCCGCCTCCGGTGGTGTTGCCGGGCTGTCCATAAGCAGGGGTATTCCACAGGTTGAAGATGTCCGCTCGAAACTGCACGTTCGTCTCCCGAACCACTGCGAAGCTCTTGAACGCAGAG
>CAXSFX010000066.1:0-18735 GCA_964236655.1 uncultured Acidobacteriaceae bacterium
CCCACGGCGCGATGCCCAAAATCAACCGCCACGGTTACGGCCGCCCCCGCATGGAGTTCAAAGTACCCAGCCGCGGTCTCATCGGCCTCCGCTCCGAGCTGCTCACGGAAACACGCGGCACCATCATCATGAACGCGCTGTTCGAGGGCTACATGCCCTACCAGGGCGACATCCCGCAGCGCCCCACCGGCGCACTCATCTCCGACCGCATCGGCTCCACCACCACCTACGCGCTCGACGGCCTCCAGGACCGCGGCGTCCTCTTCGTCCCCTCGGGCGTCGAAGTCTACGAAGGCATGATCGTCGGCGAAAACAACCGCGACAACGACCTCGACGTCAACGCCGTCCGCGAAAAGAAGCTCACCAACATGCGCGCCTCCTCAGCCGACGAAGCCCTGCGCCTCGTCCCCCACAGGGCCATGAACCTCGAACAAGCCATCGAGTTCATCGCCGAAGACGAACTGGTAGAAGTCACCCCCAAATCCCTCCGCCTGCGCAAAAAAATCCTGCAAGCCAACCGCCGCCCCCGCCGCAACTCCTCCCCCTCGGCCTAACGAAAGGTCATCCTGAAAGGGTGTACAGAAAGCCCGAACCGGCAAAAAAAGGGTCATCCTGAGCGAAGCGAAGGATCTGCTTCTGCCTTGCTTCCCCGGAAACCTGCCCACCTACAAAACCATGTCACCCCGAGCGAAAGTCGGCGCGCAAGCGCCGACCGTAGTCGAAGGACCTGCTTCTGCCTTGCCTTCCAAGCAAGCCCACCCGCAAAACCGTGTCATCCTGAGCGTAGTCGAAGGACCTGCTTTCCTTTATGCGCTCGCGGTTCTCCTCGTCGCGCACCACACAGCGACCGGGCCGGACTTTCAAACTCTAACAACTGCGCACACTTGCCCCCAAGGCAGCCGCGCATCCAAATAGACTCAAGCATGGCGCATCCGTCAGACCCCTCCCCACCCAACCCGCGCGACCCGCAGCCACGTAGCCGCCCAGCTTCGTCCGGTGCAAGCACACGCCCCATCCACTGGATGGCCCGCGTGGAAGTGCTTATCCGCGTAGTCGTTCGCCTCTACCTGGGCCTCCTGGTGCTGGTTCTGCCCTGGCTCCCTTTCTGGACCCAAAACAACCTGTTCACCTATAGCCAGTTTTTGTCGGCAATTTCAGAAAGCGGCTTCGTGCGCGGCGTAGTTTCAGGCATAGGCCTGCTCAACATCATCATCGCCGTCCTGGATGCAAAGTACGCAAAAGAGTTCTCCTGAGATAAAGCACCTCATCGATACAGGTGCTCTCGCAAATGGCTGAAGTTTAGAGTCGAAATCCCACGTTTGCCGAGCAAGTTCACCATTCGTGCATCATCACTAACAACTAGGTATTGCGAGGAGAGCTCTGCAAGCGCAGTATCGGTCAATCCCAAAAACGTAAACTCAGGTCGTTCCAGCAAGATGAAACTTGAAGTATGTTGTTCTGTATAAGTAGTCAATCTGCTGTGAAACATACGAAAACACTCTCGCTTTGTCGCTTCCGGAAGATCGCCGAGCAGATTACTTACCTTAGTAAGAACATAAGGTGTAGTTACTTTTACCCTGAAAATGCTTGCAAGTCGTAGAAGGATCGACAAATCCTGGAGCGTGTATTTAGCCAGTTTCTTATAGCGGGCATCGCCTACAAGGGCAGGGTTATAGTAACCTACAAGCAATAACAGCAGAAGATTTGAATCGAGCAGCAAACCTCTTCCCTGATATGCATCGAGTAGCCCTTTAACATAGTCGTTCAATCTGCGTAGTGCCAGATTCTTAAACTGATAGGTTGGCCACTCTCTAGCTGAATAGCCACCTGCTTGAATAGGCGTTGCTCTCCCATCACGGAAGCCAGCGTACCCGACTCACCTGTTTTGAACGAAAGCACAACAGACCATTGCTGCTGTTCTTCTGGATCCACTTCGACCTCCTCAAGCCGGATATCCCGGGCACCCGGATACAAATCTGCAACAAATTCGGTCGCGCTCTTTACCGCATCCTTGACCCCGATCATGCTTTCTCCCTATCCCCAAACCTTGTCATCAGTCTACGTCTCAGCGAAAGACTTGCCCCGTTGAGCTACCAATAAAACCTGCGTCATCCTAAGTGGCTCGGTATAAAGGCGAATGTCGGCGTCTCTCTTTGAGACGCCGACACCTCACGCAAACTCCTTCAAAAAACATTTTATAGAATGGGTCATTCCATAGAAGGGGTCACCCCACATAGGGAGTCATTCTATAGAAGGGGCCCTTCCCGGAAGGAGTCATCCCATAGAAAGGGCCATTCCACAAAAGTCATCTCACAAAAGGGGTCATCCTGAGCGAAGCGAAGGATCTGCTTTTGCCCAACCCAACTACTTACCCGTAGATACCGCCGCAGGCGGCGGAGGCACAATCCCGTTCATACGCAGATACTCCACAATCTGTCCATAATGATCAAAACCATGCACCCCGATCCACGCCGCTTCAGTCTCCTTGATCGTGTTCGGCCCCACCCCAATATCATCCACCGCTTCATTCGAGTTCGCCGTAGTAATCGCCGCAACAGCCTTATGTACAGCTGTAAATGACCCGGCAAGGGCATCTACAATCTCGTCTTTACTCTTCAAATTGCCGATAGCTTTCACATCCACGGTAGGTTCCGAGTTAGAGATGTTCGCCGCCGTTAGATAGTTGGACTGCGCCACATGTTTTACCTCATCGGCAAACGTCCTGACCTTCTCAAAATTGGCACCCGGTATATGCAACGACGCCGGCGTAAAGTCATACTTCTCGGCAGGCATGGCTTTGGCCGCGCTCGTCATCTCCCCTTCAAACTTGCCGATCAAATCCTCCACTGCTTTCGCCGGAGATGTCGCGGCTCCTGTGCTCGCCGTAACCGCCTGCCCCTGTATCGCACCCGCGCTTGCAAACCCAAGCACCGTAACCATCAAAACCCTGCGCATCATCATTGCCATCTCCGACCTTTACAAACCGTTCCAGACTACCAGCAGTTCTTTACCAGCAACTAACCTGACATTATCGGGGCCTAAATTCGACTTTCCCCGAACGCCTCGTACCCGGTGTCATTCTGAGCGGAGCGTAGCGAAGTCGAAAGATCTACTTCGTCTTACCCTTATACCAACACGCTTGAATGCTATAGTTTAGCAAAACTTAATTAGCCTTGAAGGCGCCTTCTTCTCCTCTCTTTATCCCTCTCTCTATCAACTCACAGACGCTTAGTCCACCATCCAAAATTATGTAGAACGGTATCAGCGGCATAGCCGCCCCACTCTCTTCCATACCACTCTGCCAACATTCTGATGCGGACAAGCATACCAGTACAAACTTTAATGCTTCTTCTTTCGCTAGCTGGAGCAACGAATTTGCATGTTCAAAGAAAATCACATACCCGGACCTTATGTCCTCATCCCATCTTAAATCCGATAACATATCTAGAAGCGCATCCCAGTTTTTACCAAAGTCGCCAGGGAATTGAATAGAGGTTGCAATTCTTTCCATTAATTCTCTGGAAGAAACCATTCCTTCAAGATCCACATGATAAGTGCGGTACTGCATTTGGTTGCTCTCTAGCTTGATCCTGCTTAGCAGCTCCGTGTTTAGGAAGTCGCACCGCACCCAGCGAGTACCATCCAGAACTAGATCCATGTTGTTCACCCTATGACTTTATCTGATTCGGAAGAAGGCTGTGTAGGAATCTGGAGTAAAGTAGCGCGAGCGTTCAAATAAGCCCAGCCCTCAATCTAAATACTTTTATTGCGATCGAAAAATCGACCCTTGTCGAAGCTTAAAGAGATTTTTTGTACCTATTCGTATTTACAAATATAACTGTCTTCGGCTTCATGCAAGCTTTTCGAGAAGGACCGAAGCTCACCAAAACTCAGACTCACCTCAAATTCATTGGCATTTACGCATTCCAGAAGGCAAACCGGTCACAAGCACAAACCCGCAAACAACAAGCCAAAACTTTGTTACCGCCGTTCTCGCAACGCTGTCATAGCTTTTCACGGTCCAAAACTGCACCGCTTTTGCAGCAACTATGTTAAAGGGAGGTTACAAACACACAAAAAACACTCGTTTTTGGCTATATTTGACCTCAAAAACACGTCCCGCACCCTCCCCCAAAAGTGTCAGAAAACGACTCGAAATCACCCTGCAAATCCGCGGTACACAAACGACCCCAGGTACCATCCATCGATGAATTTATAGGGAGTCTCCCCGGTCGTGTAGTGCCCGCAAGGCAGCACCCGCGACTCGAACGCGATCCCCAACCGCCTGAAATCCTCCAACACCTGCAACGAAAACTCCGGCAAAAACGTCAAGTCGTAGGTCGCATGCACCACCAGCGTCCGCCGCCCCCGTTTCAGCGCCGTAGCCGCATACTGATGCATGTAATTGGCCGGGCTGATCGCCCCCCAGAGCCGGTTCAGCCGCTCCTGTGTCAGCCCCGCCTGCTCAAACGCAGCCCGGATGTGCCGCGTGCTCTGCCCGGTCCAAACTACGTCGCCAAACGAAGTCGAAGCATGGTTGTACGCGCACACCTCAAGCCGCGGATCGTGCGCCGCCGCCAGAAACGCATAGCAAGACCCCAACGAAGTCCCCAGCACCCCGAACTGCGTATACCCCTGCGCCTCCAACCAATCCACGCAACACCGGATGTCCACCACCGCCTGCCGACAAGCCGCAAGCGTCCGCCCGATGTTGGACGAAACCGCGTAATCCGACCGCTCCAGCTCCGCAGGCCGCCGAATGTCATGATAAGGCTTCGATAGCCGCAACGCCGATACCCCAAACCGGTTGAAAATGGTACAAAGCGCATTGTGCGAAAACGCATCCGCATTCCACTGCGGCATCACGATGATGGCTTTGCGCGGCTGCTCCCCCGTCTGCTTGTCCGAGCGCGCCGGGTACCAGCGCGCATTTACACGGTCATTCTCAGGGAAGGGCGTCCGCACCGGGGAGGTAAACCGCAAAAACTCCGCAACCGGCAGCTCCCCACGCTCTGCCATTGCCCGAAACTCCGCATCCTGCGCCAGCGTCTCAGGCCTCACATTGGTAGGGAACAACTGCGGATGCCGCTCCTCCAGTACATAATCTGTAGGCCGCTCATACCCGAAGAAGCGCGAACTATCCTGCACAATCAGCTGGTTTACCCACAGCATTGCCCGCTCCGCCCGATCAAACGGCAAAGCATCGCCCGCGCTCTGCATACTCAAAGGAGCAGGATTGCCTTGTATCGAAGCTGTTAAAGAAGCGTCATTCTCAGCAGCGTGCGTCAGAAAAGAAGTGTCATCCTGAGCGGAGCGCAGCGGAGTCGAAAAACCTGCTTTTCTCCCCACTCCCCCGGCAGATCCAGCATCAGCCGAAACCTCCCCCAGCCACCGCATGTCCGCAGGCAGCACATCCCGCAGCCAATCAAACCCCCACTCGACGGGCCGCACAACCCGGTTCTCATCCCGCGTCGTTAGATCGGTCTCCCAGGCAAACATCCACTTCGCATAGCGCTCTTTCAGCATCAACTCCCATGCTACCGGAGCAGCCGGGCCCTATGCCGGCAGCTCTGAAGTGCTCGGATAATTGTGCTGTTCCCGCCCAATATCAGCGTCATACTTCACCGTGCTCTTGAACAGCTCATACCGCCCATCGCGGAACTGCTTTCCATGCTCCCGCAGCGCCGTCATCTGCGCCTCGCCCAGCGGCTTGAAGTTCCGCAGAATCTCCAGGTTCTGGTCCAGCACCCCCATGGAATCCATCCCCGACACAGTCGTCGACACCCCGGGCACGCTCATCGCATACGACAGCGCCTCGGTCGGCGTCAGCGCCCCATGCACAATCGGCTCGCCCGAACCGCCCATGCTCTTCATCCCGAACACCGCCATGCCCTTTTGCATAGCTACCGGCAGCACCTGCCGCTCAAACGAGCGATAGCTCGGGTCAAACGGGTTGATCGGCATCTGTACCGTGTCGAAGTGGAACCCGCGGTTCAGCATGTCCAGGTGGATCGACGGGTTCTTGTGCCCCGTAAACCCCACAAACCGCACCTTGCCCTGCTGCTTGGCCGCCGTCAGTGCCTCCAGCACCCCATCCGGCTCGTAGTGCTTCTCAGGGTCGTTGTAGTACACCACTTCATGCACCTGCCACACATCCAGATGATCAGTCTGCAGCCGCGTCAGCGACTCCTCAAGCATCTTCATGGCCACGTCCTTCTTGCGGCCATGTGTACATACTTTTGTCATCACAATCGCCCGGTCGCGCTTGCCTTTCAGCGCAATCCCGGTCCGCTCCTCACTGGCACCTTTGTGGTACTCCCAGGCATTGTCAAAGAAGTTCACTCCATGGTCCATCGCCTTGGCGACCATCTCATTCACCTCAGCCTGCCCTGCCACGGTGCCCAGATGGAACCCACCCATCCCCAAAATGGACACTTGCAGCCCCGTGCTCCCCATGGCCCGCTTCGGTATCTCAAACGTACCTGCAGAGGTTCCGCCGTACTCACCCGCAAAGTTTTGCACCAATGGATTTTGCACCTTCACGCCATCGGCTACCCCTTTTGCATAAGTAGCTTGTGCCTCAACCTGCGTCCCTGGAACTACCGCCACTGCTCCTGCCACTGCTGCTCCTTGTAGAAAGCGCCTCCGCGACACTTCCCCCTGCAACTCTTCACTGATCTTTGACATGGGCCTCTCTTAAATTCGCGCTTGAACCGTCTATGAATTTGGCCTGCTTGGGAGCTTGCTAAAAACCATGCTTCAACAACTGCTATATGCCGGGAGAGTCCTTTACTTGCGGGTACGCTCGGCCTGTGTTCTGAGCTTCGTAAACCATCTGCTTTACCTCTACCTGCTCCAGGTCGAAGGGAAACTCGTGTGCAATCCTTGCTTCCGGGTTGTCGAACTTGATAGAGGTCTTGTACAGCTCGAAGTGCCCATCGCCCGCATACGGTTTCGCCCGCTCCCGCAGCTTCTGCATCTCCCCCTCACTCAGAGGTGTAAAACCTTGTGCGACTTTAAGATTTTGCTCCAAAATTGACATCTCAGAAACGCCGGTGATGGTCGTAGCTACCGGCAAGCTCATTGCGTATTGCAACAGCTCTTGCGCGGTAAACACACCTTTTTGTACCGGCTCACCATGACCGCCGATGGGCTTCATGCCCAATGCTGCAATGCCGCGCTGCTGCAATACAGGTAGTACCTTTTGCTCAAAGCTGTGGAAGTTCGCGTCAAACGGGTTCAGCGGCATTTGCACTGCGTCAAAGGGAAAACCGGTGTTGAGCATCGCCAGGTGAATACCCGGGTCTTTGTGGCCGGTAAATCCTAAAAATCGGACTTTGCCGGCCTTTTTCGCTGCCAACAGAGCCTCGGCCGCACCGCCCGGGCGCATAAACAGCTCCGGGTCATTGTCAAAACTCACCCCGTGCACCTGCCACAGATCCAGGTGATCAGTCTGTAACCGCCGCAGGCTTTGCTCCAACATCTGCGTGGCCAGTGCCGCATCACGGCCGTGGGAGCATACCTTGGTCATCAGGAACGCCTTTTCCCGCATGCCTTTCAACCCTTTACCGAGCCATACCTCCGACTTGCCCCGGTTGTACTCCCAGCAGCAGTCATAAAAGGTGATGCCGCCATCCATTGCTTTATGGACGATCTCAACAGCTTCCTCTTCCCCTGCAGCCGCGCCCAGATGATGCCCACCCAGCCCCATCGCAGAAATTTCAACGTCAGTTTTGCCAAATCGTCGCATCGGTATCGCATTATTGGTGGCCATAACATTTGGATGCAAGCTCCTCTGAAGGAAAATGGTGCATGGTGCCCTTCGGTTATTACTTTGTTTCATTGGCCCTAGAAATTTACTTCAGTCTGCCGATAGTGTTAAAGCGTGGAGAACATCATTCCTATCAGCCATCCAGTGTCGGCGCTTTCACCTGGCTTCGGGCCTCTGTTAGCCGACCGGGAAAACGCACGGCATGAGCTTGAGCAAAAGCTTGAGCTGGCGCAGACTCTGAACGAGACCAGCCGCCTTATCCTTGAGTCCGCGGGCGAAGGTATCTACGGTCTGGATGCAAATGGGTTTACAACCTTTGCGAACCCGGCAGCCGAGCGGATGACAGGCTGGAAATTTGCTGAAATGTTAAACAAGCCTCAGCATTTCATCGTGCATCATTCACGCAGCAACGGGGAGCCCTACCCCCGGGAGCAGTGCCTGATTTATGCTGCCCTGCGTGATGGAGAAGCCCATCATTGCGATACGGAGGTTTTCTGGCATAAGGATGGCAGCAGCTTTCCTGTCTCCTACACCAGCACGCCTATCCTCCGTGACGCCTATCCTCCGTGACGGCAAGCCTATCGGCGCTGTCGTTGTTTTCCGTGACATTTCCGAGCGCAAGAGGCGCGATGCGTGGGAAGCAAGCAAAACGGTCATCTTTCGCTCTATCACCAGCCATAAGGAGCTTCATCTCATCCTGGCTACCATATGCGACGCATTTGTCGCTTGCCACCCCGCGGATGCTATTGCCTTTCATCTTCGCACCGGTTCATCGCTGCTACTCGCCGCCTACGCGGGGCTTCCAGCTGCGCTTCCTGCCTGGCACACTCGGGCGCAAGAGATTGCTCAGAATAGCCTCAGCTTCAAGGCTGCATTCCAAAACCAGGAAGTCTATGCAGAACGCCACTCCAGCGATGTGCTGGAACTTCAGGACTCTTCCTTTGATCGTTGCTGCGCAATTCCTCTGGCTTCTGAAGCCGGTGAGGTGCTCGGCACCATGTCTGCCTGGAGCAAAGGCGTAGAGCCGCTCTCCAGTTTGCAACAGGAACACCTCCGCAAAGCTTGCGAGCTGGCACGGCTGGCAATTGTGCATCGTAAGCTGCACGACGAACTCCGTCATCAATCCCAGCATGATGCTCTTACCAACCTGCCAAACCGCATTTTGCTGGAAGACCGGCTTGTACAAGCCATAAAGCAGGCTCGCCGTCGTGAGACCTTGCTCGGCGTCTGCTACTTTGACCTCGATCGCTTCAAACATGTCAACGACACCCTTGGACATGCGGCCGGCGATACATTGCTTCAGCACATTGCCGAGGTGCTGCGCCACCACCTTCGTGACTTTGATACGATCGCCCGCTTGGGAGGGGATGAATTCGTCATAGTGCTCCCCGAGCTGACATCGCAGCTAGAAGCCGAAGATATTTGCGCTCGCGTGCTTGAACAAATCTCTCAAACCGTTCTGCTCGGTGAGTACCCGGTCAAACCGACCGCAAGTATCGGGATCGCACTTTACCCGCTCCATGGCGAAACGTCAGATATTCTGCTCAAACGCGCCGACATAGCCCTTTACCGTGCAAAACAGGCAGGGCGCAATCGCACGGAAGTCTTCAATAGCATCCTTGAGGTCGATAGCCAGCGTGCTTCGCAAATCCAGACCGCCCTCCCGCTGGCACTCGAACTCAACGAGTTTTCGCTGGTCTACCAACCGCTGTACAACACGGAAAGTGAACTTGTTGGCTTCGAAGCTCTCCTCCGCTGGCAGCATCCTGTGCTCGGCTCCATTAGCCCAGATCGCTTCATCGCGCTGGCTGAAGAAACCGGCCATATCATTGCTATCGGCGAATGGGTCCTTCAGCAGGCGTGCCGACAAGCGCGGGTCTGGAACCAGAATGTTGACAAACCCATACGCATCTTTGTAAATGTCTCCGGCGTTCAGCTCAGCAACCCGGATTTCGCTGCCATGGTCGCTAGGACGCTTGCCGTAGTCGGCCTCCATCCAGGCCTGCTTGAACTTGAAGTGACTGAAACCTGGTACGTTGATGCCGTTCGCGCACGCAATCAGCTGAAAGGCTTCCGCGAACTTGGCATTGGAATCGCCATTGATGATTTCGGCAGCGGTCATGCCTCCTTTGGCTATCTTGAAAATCTCCCGGCGGACACTGTCAAGATCGACCGTTCTTTTATCGCCAGGCTCGACGGCACCGCTCGGGGTGCCGCTACCTTGCAGGCAATAATCGCTTTGGCAAAGCAGCTCGGCATGAAGGTGGTAGCTGAAGGCGTAGAAACAGAGTCACAGCGCGATGAACTTCTCCGTGCCGGCTGCTCCTTTCTACAGGGCTACTTTTTCGCTCGTCCGCTCTCACCGGATGCTGCCTGCACTCTTGTCGTTGAGCATGGGAAATCCACAGCCACCGCAATAATCTCCACACCTGTACTCCCACTGCTGCTCGCGTCCACTCCCCGGGTGAGCATCTCTCAAGCCATGGGATAACAGTTCCGTCCCAAAACGCTAAGGCACATCCACCGCAGCAAACCAATCCAAATTCTGTTTCAACCCATGCTGCATCCCACCGAAATGCCCGCGTTCCCCTCTACTTCGCAACAGACTCATGACCACCTCACCGCCCCCATCACTGATCCCGTCGAGTCCGCAAAGGCTGCCGGTCTCCGCTACGTCTCCGATGCCAAACCGGGTATCCACCGTCATAAACGCGGTAAGGCTTTTCGCTACACCAACCCCGATGACACCCCGGTACGCGATGAGAAAACACTGGCCCGCATCAAGTCCCTCGTTATCCCACCTGCGTGGCAGGACGTCTGGATTTCATCGCAGCACAACGGGCATCTGCAGGCCACCGGGCGCGACGTGAAAGGCCGCAAGCAGAGCCGCTACCATCCGCGCTGGCGCGAGCACCGCGACGAAACCAAGTACGAGCGCATGACGCACTTTGCCCGCGCCCTGCCCGCCATCCGCGAGCGTGTCGAGCACGATCTTGGACGCCCCGGCCTGCCTCGTGAAAAGGTGCTGGCCACCATCGTCTCGCTCATGGAGCATACGTTGATCCGCGTCGGCAACCAGGAGTATGCGCGCGACAACAAGAGCTACGGCCTGACCACCATGCGCAACAAGCACGTTGCGGTAGAAGGCTCGCAGATCACCTTTACCTTTCAAGGCAAGTCGCGCGTCAACCACACCATCAACCTGCGCGACCGCCGCCTTGCCGGCATTGTCAAGCGCTGCGCCGACCTGCCCGGATACGAGCTGTTCCAGTACCTGGACCATGACGGTACCCATCATCACATCGACTCCTCAGACGTTAACCAGTACCTCCACGACATCTCCGGCGAGCACTTTACCGCGAAGGACTTCCGCACCTGGGCAGGCTCCGTACTGGCCTGCGACCTGCTCAAAGAGACTGGCCCATTCTCCTCTGCCGCCGAGGCCAAGCGCAAAATTGCTGAAGCCATCAAGCAGGTTGCCAGCCGACTGGGCAATACTCCTTCGGTGTGCCGCAAGTGCTACGTCCACCCCGCTGTGCTTGAGGCTTACCTGGGAGGCACCACCATGACAGCAGCCAGAAAAAAGCTGGATGAGGAGATAGAAAAGCGGAGCCACAGCCTGCGCGACGAGGAGCAGGCGTTAATCGACCTGCTGGAACAACGGCTTATCCTGGAAGCTACTGCTTGACCGAAGAAAGCGCAGATACCGGGAGGAAAACGCAGGCTGCTGCGCTCTGCGCGATTTTGGTGTTAGCCGGCTGCTGGGTCGCCATGCTGGTTAAAACGAGATCATGGCCCCTCATCAGTGATGCCGTTCTCATGCGGTACGCCGATTTTCTGCTTCATCACGGCATGGTGCCTTACCGGCAGATCGTGGATGTGAACCTGCCCGGCAGTTACGCTCTCGACAATTTTGTAGCTCATATCTTCGGGTTCTCAGCGTTGTCGTGGAGATGTTTCGACATTGCACTAACGGTTGGTGCATTGGCATGTTTCGTAGCTTTAATGGGGAGAAAAGGCTGGTATGCGGGTACCTTCGCGGGCTCCTTGTTCGCGCTGATCCACGCAGCGGACGGCGTGGCCCAGGAAGCTCAGCGCGATCTTGTTATGACTGTGCTGCTGCTGGCCGGTTTGTCGGTTCTCTTTAGAAACGGACTTGGGCCGGCTTTTCTCTTCGGGCTTTGTTGCGGAACAGCAAGCACTCTCAAGCCTCAAGCAATAATCTTTCTTTTTGCAATTGTTCTTATAAGCCACCCGCAATTAATTATAAGAGTCAAAACTTTCCTGATAGCCGCTGCCGGAGCTTTTCTACCTTTAACAGTTATGGGAGCATGGCTCTGGCACCAGGGCGCGCTTCTTGCCTTTTTCCAGGCTGCAAATGGACTGATGAGATACCACGCCGATATGGCGCGGCATACCCTTGTGTTTCTTCTCGCGCATGCCTTTCCCGGTTTCATCATCCCGCTCCTGGTGCCTGCATTCACGCTGCTGATCCTCAATAAAGAGTGGCGTCACACAAAACAGCAGGTGGCCCTGTTTGGAATTGCTTTCGGAGTTTTCTCATTCTGCCTTCAGGGCAAGGCTTACCCGTATCATCGCTACCCTCTGCTCGCTTTTTCTTTGTTCCTGGTGGCGCTTGAGCTGCGATCCATTCTCACTTCATGGGTGCCCGGCACGTTGCCTCGTCTGGAATCCGCATGTGCCTGGTTCCTGCTGGGGTACGGCGCGTTATGGTTGGGACCATCCTCTACGGTAAAGGCTCTTCGGTATGACTGGCGCTCTCAACCTTCTCTCGATCAACTCCAGGCGGATCTGACGCAAGTAAGCGCAACACTACGTTCCGGCTCGCAACCGGAAGCCGCTCTCGACAGAAGCGTGCAGTGCATGGACACAATAGCCGGGTGCATTACAGTGCTCAATAGAATGCAGCTGGTACAAAGTACAGGCTTTCTCTACGATTGCTATTTCTTTGCGCCCGGTATCAGCAGTGTCAAGGAAGATATGAGAATGCGCTTCCTCGCACAAATCAAGCTAAATCCCCCGAAGGTGTTTGTCATCACAGATAACTGGTGCCTGAATTTGCCCAGCGGCTACGAAAAGCTTCAGCAGTGGCCTGTATTCACACAATATCTTGATGCAAACTATGCGATCGTGCAGCAGCGCACCTGGTCAGGCTGGAACAAGCGAACCTTTGCGACATGGCCATTTGGCTACCGAGTGTATGTGCGGCGAACTGCCGCCGCTTCCCCTAGTGGCAACGGATATTAAGTCAAAAGCAGAGTTAGTGTGTCATGTAAAAGAACCATGTTATGTAAGAGTACCGTGTCACGTTGATATTGTGTGCAAAGCGAGAAATCCAAAAACCGGTGTCATCCTGAGCGAAGTCGAAGGACCTGCTTTTTCCTTTAAATTTCGCGCCTGCACCTGGAAAAGTTGGTCCTTCGACTCCAATCGGCGCTTGCGCGCCAATTTTCTTTCAGGATGACATGATGAACCGATCCCCAACTTCAAGCCGCTTTTCGCCGCTAGCGACTTACGAATCCACGAAAATCCTGGGCACCCGGCCCGCGATCCCGCATAGCACCTCATAGGGAATTGTCCTGCATAGATCAGCCATGTCCCACGCGGTCACCGTCTCTGCGCCTTGCGAGCCAAGCAGCACGACCTCGTCGCCAATCTCAACTCCGCTTACGCCGGACACATCCACCACAGTCTGATCCATCGACACACGCCCAATTATCGGCACTTTTTGCCCGCGTACCAGCACCGTCCCGCAGCCTGACAGCTCGCGCCGCAGCCCATCCGCATACCCCACCGGCAGCGTTGCCAGCTGCATGGCCCGTTGCGCTACAAACGTCTCGTTGTAGCCGACAGCCGTACCCGGACGCACCTCCCGCAAGGATGTCACCTGTGTTTTCCAGGCAAGCACCGGTACCAGGCCGTGCACCACGCGCTGATTGAAACGCGTAGGAATTCCATACAGTGCCAGTCCAGGCCGCACCAGCAGCGACGCGCCGGCCGTGCGCGCCAGTTTTGCCAACGCCTGAAGGCCCACGCCGGCCATGGCATTGGCAGAGTTGCCTGCATGCACCCATCGCGGCTGCACCCCCGCCTCCTGCAACTGTGCAAGTGCTTCAGCAAAGCGCTCCAGCTGCGCGCTCATCACCGATCCCGGCTCCATGTCGCCATTCAAGATTTCAGGAGAAGAAAAATGTGTCAGCACTCCTTCAATCCACACAGGGGAATCGCGCTCAAGTCCTTCCAGAAGCCCGGCTAGAGGAGCCCCCGCTGTCACCCCTTGTCGGCTCATCCCCGTATCAATTTCAAGGTGCACCGGCACTGTTTGAGCTGCCAACCCGGCCCGTCGTGCCGCTGTCTCCAGCAGCCGGAAGTGCCACGGTTCCCAAACCTGCGCCGTGAGCCCATGCTGCAGCACGGCGTCTTCCTCACCCGCAAAAAAACCGGACATGACCAGCACACGCGGCATTGGCAAGCCATGGCATGCTCCCTGCAGCGCGATAGCTTCTTCTACTGAGGTCACCCCCAGCCAGCGTGCACCCTCTGCCGCAAGCGCCCGTCCGCACAGCCCTAGATCATGCCCATAAGCATTAGCCTTGATAACCGCCAACAATGCCGGGGGCTCACGCAGCCCCGGCCCTGGGCTCCGGCGAACGTTCTCTTCCAGCAATCGGTAATTTGCAAGGAGAGAATCAAGCCGAATTTCCGCGACGGTAGGCCGCATGCCTGAGCGTTTCTCCTGAAAGGTCAACAGCGAAGTATGAAGGGTTTACTGGGGTGTATTTGCGGCAGCCGGCTGCGTTTGCTCCGGAGCCTTCGGGTCCAAACCCTTGTGGAGCAGGGGGATATGAAACGGAAGGGCCGCGTTGGACTTCTTTTCAGTCGCGCCTGCTGCTGCCCCGGAGCTCCCTCCACTAGCCGTCGTCCTGCTACCCTCCAGCTGGTCCACCACGGCGGTTCGCTGCGCGTTCACACAACTCCAGGTATTGCGCGTGCGCTGGTACACATGGGTAAACACGCCACGTTCGTCCCGAGTGCGCTGCGCCTCCTTCAGCTGGAGCATGTACGTGCCTTCCACTACGGCCACATCGCTAATCACTCTTACAGTGACAACCCTCTGCTCTACAGAAAGTAGCCGCTGCGGCAACCCTGTCAAGGTATCGGCAATGGATTGGTTGCGCGTCGTGATCGCTGCCTTTGCTGAAACATCGATAAAGGTGGGAGCCAGCAGGTTCTCCAGCGCGTACTGGTCCTTGCCTACCAGTGCCACGCTCCAACTGTCTTCAATCTTCTGAAACTCAAGGATGAGCGGCGGCTTTGCTTGTGTTTGGCGCTGCTCTGTTTGCGCTGTGGCCGGGGGCGTTACGGCTATCAAGGAGCAGCCTGCAGCTATAGCAATTGCAATGCACGGGAAACGAACCATATTTAATCCTTAGTCTACGCACCTTCGTACCTGCTTCCACGCAGACACGGGCACTGCCGAACTCCGCATAGTCTCGCCGGTACTCTAATATGTTTGAAGGCGCACCATTCTCTTGGGGATTTCCACATTGAAAGCCATTGTTACCGCACCGCCCAGAGCATCCGGCGTCATCCCGCAGGATACCGAGCTCGTTGAGATACTCTCCCGGACATTCACCGTCAGCGGCCAGTCCATGCTCAACCTGCTGGATGAAAAGCCTATGCTGCTTATCTTTCTGCGCCACTTCGGTTGTTCCTTTTGCCGCGAAACCATTCATGACGTCGGCAAGGCCAAGCCTCAGCTGGACGCGCGCGGCGTCCGTCCTGTTTTCGTCCATATGGCCACCACCGAGCGAGCCGCGCCCTTCTTCGATCGCTATGGCCTGCGTGGCGTCGAAAATGTTTCCGACCCTGAGATGAAGCTCTATACCGCCCCCGTCTTCCATCTGCTCAAATCCACCGTGCTGCCGCACTTTTTTGGAGCCAGTGCTTACCTCAAATTGGCCAAGCGCGCCCTGTGGCGCTACGGGGCCGGCTCCCCCGGCAAGGAAGACCCTACCCAGCTTCCCGGCATCTTCTTCCTCAAAGACCGCGCCATCTACCGCGCCTTCCGTCACAAAAACCTGGGCGACCGCATCGATTACTCCATGTTCGGTAGCTAGGCCGTCCGCCATCCGCACAAGCGGCTCTGAAGTTTTCCGCAGTTTCCAGAGAGGCAGGGGTAAACGCTGAGCCTTTCCGGAGCGTACCCTTGCCTCTATAGACATGGCGACGACCCAGGACATCCAGTTTGAGCGCGGCCTCCCTGCCGCTGTTGACGCCGAGCGCTCCATTCTCGGTGCCATCCTGCTTGACAACCACCTCTACAACGAGGCTGCCGAGCGCATCACCCAATCCGACTTCGCGCTTGAAGCGCACCGTCGCATTTATTGCCGCATGGCTGAGCTCATCGACTCCGGTCGCGCCGTCGACATCATCACCCTGCGCGACATTCTGTCGCAGTACAAGGAGGTTGAGGCCATCGGCGGCGTCGCCTACCTTGCGTCGCTGACGGAGAACCTGCCGCGCCGCCTTTCAATTGACGAGTACGTCCGCATCGTCAAAAACAAATCCCTGCTGCGCCAGCTCATCCAGGTCTGCTCCGAGGCCATTACCCAGGCCGCTGACCAGTCCGATGACGCGCTTGATGTGCTCAACGCCGCCGAATCCAAGCTGCTTGAGGTCACAGAACACGGTGTCCAGCGCGGCTTCGCGTCTATCCCGGAGATCGTACGCGGATCGTTCGGGTCTATCGACCAGCTCTTTGCCGAGGGTCACCGCGAGGTCACAGGCCTTGAAACCCACTTCACCGACTTCGACCGCATGACCAGCGGCCTGCAAAAGTCGGAGCTCATCATCATCGCCGCCCGCCCGTCCATGGGCAAAACCGCTTGGGCCATCAACATTGCGCAAAACGCAGCCGTGCGCGGCGGCTCAGTGGTCGCCGTATTTTCGCTTGAAATGTCGAAGGAGTCACTGCTCCGTCGCATGCTCGCGTCCGAAGCATTGGTAGACCAGCAAAAAATCCAGAAAGGTTACACCAGCCGTGAGGATCAGGAGCGCCTTACAGAAGCTCTGGAACGCCTCACCGAATCGCACATCTTCATCGATGACACCCCTGCCATCTCGCTGACTGAAATGCGGGCTAAGGCAAGACGCTTGCGCCAGATGCACGGCCGCCTGGATCTCATCGTCATCGACTACCTGCAGCTGATGTCCGGAGGCTCCCCTGGAAGTGCTAGTGGAGGTGCGAAACGCTACGAAAACCGTACCCAGGAAGTCTCCGCCGTCTCGCGTGGCCTGAAAGCTCTGGCAAAAGAACTTGACCTGCCGGTCATCGCTTTGTCGCAACTCTCAAGGGCCAGTGAGCAGCGCGGCGGGGACAAAAAACCCATGCTCTCCGACCTGCGCGAGTCCGGTTCCATCGAGCAGGACGCCGACGTAGTAGCCTTCATCCACCGCGAGTCCTACTACAACAAAGACGAAAACGGCCAACCCGACCCCGAAACCGAGGGCAAAGCCGAAATCATCATTGCCAAACAACGCAATGGGCCTACAGGGTCAGTGCATCTCGCTTACCTTAGCAAGTGCACTAGGTTTGAGAATCTCGCCTTTGGCGGCGAGTAGCTTAAGATACCCGTCATGGTCAGCTTGGAATCGGCCGTTATCGCGACTGATTCACATTGATCGATTCTCAGGCAACATTGCACTGTAGAGTTACGTTAAGCAATC
The DNA here is from genome assembly GCA_964236655.1 of uncultured Acidobacteriaceae bacterium. Classification (GTDB taxonomy): domain Bacteria; phylum Acidobacteriota; class Terriglobia; order Terriglobales; family Acidobacteriaceae; genus EB88. The sequence continues at coordinate 17,522 of CAXSFX010000066.1, forward strand.
ACATTGCATACTGTAGGCGAGAGAGGATAAACGATTCATGATACGACGGCAAGTTCAGGAATTTTACATGGAACTTTTGGTAAGAGCTGTTTATGATTTGCCAGAGGAGTACACACCTGAACTTATGATCGCCTACTGTGCTCTTACAAGAGGTGAAAGCTTTGCAACGCCGAACACACCCGAAGAATTTAACACTAACTGTCAGCAGTGGCAAGCAAGTCATAAACGTATGTACTTCAAAATGCTTCAGGAGGGTAACCTTGCGCAAAACGATGATGCAATTGATCTCAGTATGGACTATCTTCTTTATATAAATCCCTACTTTACTGTGCAGGAGGCATTTGAAGAGTACTACCAGCTTCTACGGGCGGGAACGGACTACGCCGCTCCAAGGGAAGATATGGGGAATTGTCGAAAAAGATTTCGCCAAGATATTTTGGTCTGGCTTCACCACGAAGGCTTCGAGATATCAAACTTAGAGCCGGTATCAATACCACTTACGAAAATCTGTCAACTGCTCAAGCCATTTGAAAGTAATGATGATGTATTTATACATCCTAATATCCCGAAGCGCAAGCTTTCAAATTCAATCGAAGGATGTTGGGTATCGGCGCACGATAAAGTTGCAGCATTAGTAGATTGTACAATTTTTGGATCAGCTTCTAACGCAATCGTGGTGGGCACGCGCGGAATTTACTACTCAAATGATTTATCTCGCGGATTCTTATCTTATCGTAAGTTCATGGAAACGGTTTTTACTGTTAACGGAAAAGAAAACAGAATAGATGTAGAGCAGGAAAGCTTCATAGATGTGAATGGTACGAGCGCTTCAACGCAGAGCGTAGTGGATTTACTAGACGTGCTCAGAGCGGAGTGCATTCAACACTCTCTCAGATCAAGAGTAGATGGCCCGGTAAGACAAGGACTCGATGCTATAGCTGGAATGGAGTCTCTTAAACTTCTGCTTAAAAATGAAGTAATCGAGCCCCATAGGAATGCTGAGAAGTATCGTAAGTACAAGCTGAGTATTCCAAACGGCGTTTTGATGTATGGGCCTCCGGGTTGCGGCAAGACTTATATTGCACGTCATTTGGCAAAAGAGTTGAACTACGATTTTTTTGAGGTGGTTCCAAGTACTCTTGCTTCGTCCTATGTTCACGGGACTGTTGAAAAGATAAAAAATCTTTTTCATGAAGCAGAACGAAATAAGCCAG
>CAXSFX010000067.1:0-18704 GCA_964236655.1 uncultured Acidobacteriaceae bacterium
AGCTACCGTGCTGCCAACCGGTGCAATAACAGTATGGAACGGTAGGACAGGCGAAGTGCGCAGCTATGGGGTTGCAGCCAGGTAGTAAGGCAGACCTGCTTTTAGAAGGTAGCCTTACTTGCTTTGCAATGCGCCATGGGCCACAGGATGCTTGCGAGGCCTGCCGGGACCGCGCCGCACCGGCTGTGCTTCCTGCGTATCGTCGGTTAACAGGTTGCGGGCCATACGGAGCCGGTTGAGTTCTTCATCGATACTTTGCAGTACATCGGCCAATCGCATTTCACTTTTTGGTTGAGTCTTCATAAATCGTATGGCCAGTCCCCGCGTTGCGAAATCTGCGGATTAGAGGAATGCAGGCTGGTTCACCGGAAAGATGAAATTGGTGCCTGTACATAGGAAACGTAGGGTTAGTGTCAATTGGATTCATTTAAAAATATTTCTATTTCAGGAAAGGTCCAAGAAAGCAAAGGATTCATGCATCGGCTACAAGGTAAGGCGGATAGATTGACGCTGTTGGAGCTGCTGAGAACGGGACGCGGGCAAATCGCAAGGTGCCACATAAAGGGGCCATGTAAAAACTGAAGCTTTAAGAACTGAGGTGACGCAGCCGGGGAGCGCAGGCAAACCGTCACGGCTATGGTATATATCTCGGCATGCTCATGCGCTGCCTTGCTCTTTTACCGGCAATACTCACGGCTGCCACCCTGTTTGCACAGCTACACCCGCGTGACGCAGAGATCAAGCGGGAGGCGCATGACGCGGACACGACGGCCTGGTGGCACCGGACGGAAGCACTGGCAAACGATGCCATGGCGGGCCGCGAGCCCGGTACACCCGAGTATGAGCGTGCCGCGCAGATGGTCGCCGCGGAATGGCGCGCCGCAGGCTTGCAGCCCGCCGGGGAAGCCGGTACCTACCTGCAGCCTGTACCGCTGCACAAGCTGGACCTGAGTCCGGCGGGTACGGAGTTTTACCTGGAGCGAACGACCGGTGAACGAACGACCGGTGAACGAACGGGCGGTGAACAAGCAGAAGGCGAGCAGAAGGGGGCAAAGCCGGTACCGCTGCGCAATCTTGAGCAGATCGCCGTGCGGCTCACCCCATCAACCCCGGCGAGCTTCCGCGCGCCGCTCGTGTGGACAGGCTACTGCGAGCCCGCGCAGCTGGCTGCTGCTGCGCAACTTGCCGGAGCCATCGCGGTTTGTTTCCGCCCGCACCTGGGTCGTGCAAGTACCGGCACCAACGCCGCGTTGCTGGCCGCGCATGCCGCCGGAGTGCTCCTGGTTGATGATCCGTCAGAGCCGCTGGAGCCGCCTCGCTGGCCGCTGCCTACCTCGCGCGTAGTCACGCTGCGCGATTTGAACAATCTGAACAAGTCGGACAATCCGGACAGGCCGGGTGCAGCCGGCAAGCCTGCTGCAAATATGCCTGCCCCCAAGGCTTCCCCTTTGACCCTGCGGCTGAACTGGGAGGCGCTGCCAGCGGTGCTGGCCGGCTCCGGGCATACCGCGCCGGAACTGCTGGCCGCAGCCAAAACGCAGGCTGCCATGCCCAGCTTTGCGCTTGCCGTCACGCTTGCGGGCAAACTGCACATCACTACACGCGACTTTTTCGCAAGCAATGTGCTGGCCGTGCTGCCGGGCACACGGTTGCCCGATGAATACCTGGCAGTATCAGCCCACCTGGACGGTTACGGACGTGGCGAGCCGGTGGCCGGTGATGCCATCTACAACGGCGCGCTCGATGATGCCGGGTATGTTGCGCTGCTGGAGCAGTTGGCGGCAGGGCATGTTGCCAAAAGGGGAATTGTGAAGGGCTTTGCGCGCTCCGTGCTGTTTTGCGCATTTACAGGTGAGGAGGAGGGGCTGCTGGGCTCGTACTGGTTTACCCGGCACCCTACGGTGCCACTGGACCATATCGTTGCAGACATCAACCTGGACCAGTTGAGGCCCCTGTTCCCGTTGAAAATTTTGACGACGCTGGCCGTAGATGACTCGACGATGGGCTCAGCCGTGCGCGCGGTAGCGGCGAAACGGCACATTGAGATCCGTGCCGACCGCGAGCCCGAGCGCCAGTTGTTGCACCGCTCGGACCATTGGCCGTTCATGCAGGCGCAGGTGCCCGCCGTGGGGTTTATCTTCGGCTATGACCCCGGCACTGAGGCCGAGCGGCGCTATCGGCAGTGGTACCAGGTGGAGTACCACCGACCGCAGGACGACTTGAATCAGCCGGTCGACTTCAAAGCTGCGCGCGACTTCAACGCCTTCTTTTACGGGCTTGTTGCTGCGGTTGCCGACGGCCCGAAACCGGCATGGCTACCGGCTGGTGCCAAGGATCATCCTGCGGCAACGGGTGCGCCGTAAGATACTGCCGAGGGATGATGCGATGAGTGAGACTGTGAAAACCGGGTTTGAGACAGTAGGTGCGAGTGCGGCGGGGGCAGCGGCTTCCGGAGCGTTAGCGATTGGTGCGCTGGCAGTCGGTGCGGCTGCCATGGGCGCGGTCGCGGTAGGTGCGCTGGCAATCGGAGCGTTAGCGGTGGGCCGCCTACTGGTCCTTGAAGGCGAAGTGCGTCACCTGCGAATTCGTCAGCTTGAAGTCGATGAGCTTACAGTAGGCAAGCTCAATATCCGACAGCGATAGCTTCAGCCTTGCTATAGATGCATTGCTGCTAGCTCGACAGCTCTTCCTGCAGTTGCGTCAGCATCCGGTTCAGGTCCTTGTCCGCACGGCGCTGGTCTTCGATCTTTGCGATTGAATGCATCACCGTTGTGTGGTGCTTGTTGCCGAACTGGCGGCCAATCTCCGGCAGGCTGGCTTCAGTCATCTGCTTGGCCAGGAACATCGCAATCTGCCGCGGCACCACGATGGCGCGCGAGTTATTTTTCGCCTTGAGCTCCGTCACGCGCATGCCGAACTGGTCGGCAACTGCACGCTGAATCGCCTCAATGGTGATCTTGCGCACTTGCGTATCGATGAATTGCTTGAGGCAGAGCTGCGCTGTGGTCAGCGACATTTCAACGCCGTGCAGCTTGCACCAGGCAAAAAGCCGTGTCAGCGCGCCTTCAAGCTCGCGCACATTGGTGCGGATGTTTGAGGCAACAAACAGGGCGACATCGGTCGGCAGTTCCAGCTCTTCCGTTTCTGCCTTCTTTTGCAAAATCGCTACCTTGGTTTCAAGGTCGGGCGGCTGGATGTCAGCGATCAGGCCCCACTCAAAACGCGAGCGCAGCCGATCTTCAATCTCAGGCAGTTCTTTGGGCGGCCGATCACTGGCGATCACTATCTGCTTGCCGGTCTCATGCAGGGTATTGAACGTGTGAAAGAACTCTTCCTGCGTGCGCTCCTTCTGCGCCAAAAATTGAATATCGTCAATCAGCAGCAGGTCCACCGAGCGATACTTGTCGCGGAAACTGGTCATCTTGTCGTAACGCAGCGAGTTGATCATCTCGTTCGTGAACTTTTCGCTTGAAACGTAGCAGATGGCGGCATTGGGCCGGCGGCGCTTCATCTCATGGCCGATAGCCTGCATCAGGTGGGTTTTGCCCATGCCCACCCCGCCGTACAGGAATAATGGGTTGTAGGACTTGGCAGGTGACTCTGCTACAGCAGCAGCGGCCGCTCGCGCAAACTGGTTGCCGGCACCGCCTACAAAGGCGTCAAAGGTGTAGCGCGGGTTGAGCTGCGCGGCAGAGTTCCAGTCAAAGCGGCCTTGCTGCGGGGCCCCCGCGTTCCCTCGGGCGTTGGCGTTGGCATTCTCCATTGCCTGGGGCCTGCTTTGCGCGGCATTCCCGTCTTCATCGGCACGAGCTCCACTTGACACTCCATGGCTACCCTCAGTGCTGCTTCGTGCAGAGGTGGGCGGGAACCTGCCGTCTTCTGTCGCAGCATGGTTTTGCGGATTATTCTGCGGCTCAGGAGACACAAAATCGACTCGCTCATATGGGAGTCGCAATGTATCAAGCGCCTCACCGATGAGGTCGGCATATCGCTCGCCGATGCTCTGAAACTTGACGGTAGGCACGCGCACTACCAGCACCTTGCCATCGGTATGGCTGAACAGGGTGGGTTTGAACCAGGTTTCGTAAGCCTGCCGGTTGATCTTTTTCTGGAGGGCACCCAGAATGCGAACCCAGGGGTTCAAGGGAGCGACGGGTGCGGCGGAGTAAAAGCTCATTCCAGAAAGTCCTTACCAGCGAATTGAAAACTGTCGCACCTTTAACCATGGGCTTTAGCTCACCGAATGCTACCCGCTTGCGGGAACAACAGCCGGTACGCACCCGCCATCCGTGCAGCAGATGGACTGGATACAACAACATGCGCCACGAGTTATAGAACGAAGCGGAATAGCGCCAGAGGCAATGCCTAAATCAGGATTTGCAGTAAACCGGGGATCGTTCGAGCGAGGCTCAGACTAGCACAATTCCTGGGCGCTATGATGCTTGTTTTCCTACCCCGTTTGTGCATCCTTCCGAGTTGCACAGGAGATGGTGAAGGTGCCTGCAGCGTGTGTTTGCGGGGGTTTGCGTAAGGGTAACCGAACCTGAAAATACTTGAGTTTCGCGCACACGTAGCGTACTATTCGTGCCCTGATGAGGCTTGCAGCTAAAGTGTTCTTTTCTGAAGGCGGCTGCTGCGCTATACTTTGAGTTCGTCCCCGGGCTCACCTTGTCACCCCAGTGTGGACTTCAGATCAAGTAAGGAGTTCACCCGCAATGCCGAAGCGCACGTTTCAACCTAACCGTCGTCATCGTTCCAAAACCCATGGTTTCCGTACCCGCATGAAGACCAAAAGCGGTGCCGCTGTTCTGTCACGCCGCCGTGCCAAGGGCCGCCACAAAATCGCTGTCTCCGCCGGTTTCCGCGATTAGCAGGAGTGTGCCGGCTGCTATGACCACACCCTCTCCGCACCGGCTCTGCAAGCATGCTGACTATGGCCTCGTGTACAGCGCAAGTCGCAAACACCAGAGCTCGTCGCTTAGCTTCTTCTATAGAACTCGCCCTGCATCCGCGGATTCCGCTTCGTCTGCCCGGTTCGGCATTACTGTGCCGCGCGCAATAGGCAATGCCGTGCTACGCAATCGCATCAAGCGACGGGTGCGTGTTGTCGCACGTGGATCGCTGCACTTGCTCCCTGTAGAAGCCGACGTGGTTCTGCACCCGCGACCGCTGGTTGCTGCAATGCCTTTTCGAGCACTGGAGCGGGAGCTGGCAACTGTATTCGCAACAGTCGCCCGCAAACTGGCGGCTGGAGAGTTAAATACCCCTTTGCCGCGAACGCCGCGCCGGGGCAAAGCTGCAAGCAAGCCGCAGAAATCTTCGCAAAGCTCATAGAGTCTGCCATGACCGCGCAAAGTACCCGGCACAGCATTCTTGATTTTCTGTTTCAGGTTTACAAACGGGTACTCTCACCAGTTCTTCACGCGTTTTCACCGGGCGGAGGCGGATGCCCCTACCAGCCTACCTGCTCAGAATATGCAGTATTGGCGTTGGCTCAGCATGGCTGGATGCGCGGAAGCACCATGGCTCTCTGGCGGCTGCTGCGGTGCAATCCCCTGTCGCGCGGCGGCTGGGACCCCGTACCGAAACCTACCCGGTAGGGCTTTTTACCAAGGGGGCTGCCTCCCACCGTACGCACAGGTACCATAGAGCCATACGGTAGTCCTTAGAACCTTTAGAACACCAGGAAGAACCACTTTGGCGGAATTCAAGAATCCAAATCAGCAAGGCGCAGGTGGCCCAGGTGCCCCGGGCGGCAGCAATTCAGTGTTCCTGTACTTTGGCCTGTTCCTGCTGGTATTTCTCGGCCTGCAATACTTCAAACAGAAAAACGCACCACCCCTGCCGACTCCTGCTCAGCATGGGGCGACAATGCTGCCCATGGCACCTGCTGCCGCGCTTCCCGCAGGCACATCCTCCTCGCCGGACGCCAATGCCGTACAGGCTACTGCTGTTACGCCGCTCGTTGTTGAGAATTCGCTGTACAGGATCACGTTTTCCAATCGCGGCGGGCAGGCTACCTCGTGGATTTTGAAGAACGGCAACTACAAGGACGCGGAAGGCAAGCAGCTCGACTTGGTGAACCACCATGCGGCTCCCAAGTTCGGCTACCCGCTGTCCCTCTATACCTACCAGCCCGCACTCGATGCCGGTCTCGCCAATGCTCTCTATGTGCCCTCGTCTACAGCCCCGACGCTAACCGCGCCAGGCTCAATCACCTACACCTACTCCGCCAACGGCTTGTCGGTGACCAAGACGTTCACCTTCGACAACAGTTACATCATTCATGCAAAGGTTTCCGTTACGCAGAACGGCGCACCGGTAACGGCAGCACTTGCATGGCCCTCGGGCTTCGGCGACCAGACCACGCTACCGCAATATGCCGGCAGCACCTTTGACCAGAGTTTGAACGGTAAAGCCGATCAGATTGAGTACAAGAAAATTTCGGGCGGCAATACCCTGCACGGCAACTATGACTGGGCCGGTGTCTCTGACCTGTACTTCACGGCCATCTTTCTGCCGGACCACCCGGCTGATACTGGCCTTGTCACACTTTCGCACGCAGTGGATATTCCGAAGAACGCGAAGAAGGCGGATGACCATGAGACGATCCAGGCACCGGTGCTGGGTGTAGGGGAAGCCACTACCAACGGCGTGCTCGATACACGCCTGTATGTCGGCCCCAAATCACTTGACGGCACGCTTGCGGCTATCCATGGTGTCAATGGCGGACCTAGTCTGGACAAGATCGTCTCCTTCGGGTTTGCGACCGTTCTTTCAAAGCCCATGTTCCTACTGATGCGCTGGCTGCACACGCATATTGTCAGCAATTGGGGCTGGTCCATCCTGATCCTAACGGTGCTGCTAAGCCTGCTGACGCTACCCACCCGCATCGCCATGATGCGCTCCAGCATGAAGATGCAGCGTATCCAGCCGCAAATGGAAGCCATCAAGCAACGCTATGCCAAATACAAGGCTACCGACCCGAAACAACAGGAGAAGAACGCTGAGGTGATGAAGCTGCAGAAGGACAACGGCGTGAACATGTTCGGCTCGTGCCTGCCCATGCTCATCCAGTGGCCGCTGCTGTTTGCCTTTTATCGCATGCTTTCAAACGTAATTGAGCTGCGCCAGGCGCACTGGCTTTGGGTCCCTGACCTGAGCTCGCCGGACCCGCTGCACATCTTGCCGGTTTTCTTTGTGCTTACCATGTTCCTGGTGAGCTGGCTAACGCCGCAGCCCGGTACCGATCCGCAGCAGCAGCGCATGATGGCCTTTACCATGCCGGCGGTTTTCGGCTTCATGACCTGGTCTATCGGCGCGGGGCTGGCATTGTACTGGGCGGCTTCCAACCTGCTCGGCGTGGTGATTCAATTGGCGATGAACAAGACTGCCATGGGCCGCGAAATGCGCGAGATGGCCATGCGGCGCGCGGCCAAGAAAAACGGCAAGGTGTTGAATGCCAAGATCGTGAATGCGCGTAAAGCCTAAGACCCATGCGCGGGCGTGTAAAAAGTTAGTCGTTCTGATTCTGCGGTGAATGACTCTCCGGTGAGCGATTCTTCGGTGAAAAGAGGGAGTCATCCTAGGGAGTGAAGCGACGAAGGATCTGCTTTTCGCGTCGATATGGACGAAAGCAGATCCTTCGCTAGGCTCAGGATGACCCTTTTGGATTGATGGTGACTTTACACCTGCCCTCTGCGGTTTGCCTGGTCTGTAAACTGGACGGGTGCCAATTGCTGACTACCAAGCCGCTGCCCAGACAATTGTCGAGTTTTTAAAACTGCTGACCACCACCGGACGCCTGCGCCTGCGCTATCGAATCGTTGCAGGCGCGGGTGCCGCAGACCCGGATGGCCTGGAAGCACGCGAAATTTACGTCGAGCTCTCCGGACCAGATGCGCCCCTGTTAGTGGAGCGCAACGCAGAGCTGCTGCGCGCCATGGAGCACATAGCCGCCAAGCTGATCCGTCTGGAAAGTGAAGAACATGACAACGTCTCCTTCGACGCTGAAAACTATAAAGCCCTGCGTGCGCAAGAATTACGGCTGCGCGCAGAAACGGCTTCCGAAACTGTGATTCGCTCCGGGCAGCCTTTTGCATTTGCGCCCACCAACTCGCGCGAACGGCGGTTGCTGCATCTAGCTTTCCGCAGTTTGCCCGAGGTGGAAACAGCTTCATTTGGAGAGGGTGCGCAGCGCGTGCTTGTGGTTTTCCCGGCAGGCTATGACCGCAGCGCCTACACACCGCCGCCGCCTGCTGTCAACGAAAAGCCCTACGCAGAACGCGGGCGGCGCGAGCCGGATCGCAACCGCCGCCGCTAACCGCCGCCATGCCTGACCATGACACCATCGCAGCCATTGCTACTCCGCCGGGTCGCGGCGGCATCGGTATTGTGCGCCTCAGTGGACCGGACGCATTGGCCTTGACCCTGCCGCTACAGCGTGGCCTGCCGCCCCGGCTGCGGCCCGCGCATGCGCATTACTGCCATCTGATTGAGCCTGACGGCACCAAGCTGGATGAGGCTCTAATTACATACTTTCCCGGGCCGCACTCTTACACGGGTGAGGACGTGGTTGAAATCGCGGCACACGGCTCGCCTGTGCTGCTGGAGCATGTGTTGCGCCTGCTGCTAGGCGAGACCGGTCGAAACGGCGCAAGACTGGCCGCGCCGGGTGAGTTTACCGAGCGCGCGTTTCACTCCGGCAGGCTTGACCTGACGCAGGCCGAAGCTGTCCGCGACCTGATCGAGGCGCAAACCCTGCTGCAGGCGCAGGTGGCCGCGCAGCAGCTTGGCGGCGTACTGTCGCGGCAAGTCACCCCTTTGAAGCAGGAATTGGTCTCGCTTATCGCTACGCTTGAAGCCGGTATCGACTTTGCCGAAGATGACACCCCGGTTGCAAGCGACGCGACTATTACCGCCAAACTGCTGGCCATCGCCGCCGTACTGGAACAGCTGGAACGCAGCTTTGCGCGAGGTCGGCTGCTGAAACAAGGTGTTACGCTCGCCATTGTGGGCCGGCCCAATGCCGGTAAAAGTTCGCTGTTCAACCGCTTGTTGGATCGCGAGCGAGCCATTGTGACCGCTGAGCCCGGCACCACGCGCGACACAGTGGCGGAGCAGCTTTCTATCGGCGGTGTTCCGGTATCGCTGATCGATACCGCGGGGTTGCGCGAGGCCGCAAGCGAAGCCGAACGGATCGGCATTACCCGCTCCCGCGAGGCCTTTGCCGATGCAGGCCTGGTACTGCTGGTGCTCGACTGCACTGAGCCGTTGAATGCTGAAGAGGAAGCGTTACTGGATGCGGCGCAAGGCAGGCCCTTAGTGGTGGCGCTCAACAAGTCTGACCTACTCAGCTCGAACCACGGAGCCGGTACGCTTGTATTTGTCGATACAAAGACACATATCGGTACCGAAAGCTTGCTGCCGGCTACCGGAGGTTTAGGGAAGCAAGCTTCATCCGCGCCGCAGATACTATGCTCCGCGCAAACCGGTGCCGGGATAGAACCCTTACGACATGCGTTGGAGTTGCTGCTGCTGGGTAAACACGGCACGGCACCCGATACAGCCATGCTTACCAACCTGCGGCAGCATACCGCAGTCTCAAACGCCTTACATGCTGTCCAGGCAGCCCAGGAGGCCGCTAGCGGCCACCTGCCGCACGAGATCCTGCTACTCGACCTTTACACCGCGCTGCACGAACTTGACACCCTGACCGGGGCTACCACTTCCACTGACATTTTGCACCTGATTTTTTCTACATTCTGCATCGGGAAGTAAGAGTGGTTGCAAAGCGGTACCCAGCGCATCCTGTTTTCGTCAAATGGTTTAAGGCAAAACCGAAAAGGTTCGCTCGGTCAGTATTCGATGACGAGCCTGAACGGGCCTGAAAGAGGCGGATGAGGTGGCAACACTTACCTTCTGTGGAGAGTCGCCGGCTGGGTAGAAGCAGCTCGAAGTGGCCCTGGCAAAGGGTGGACACGGGCTCCTATGGGAGTCGCGGAAAATTTAGTCTGTAAAGTTCCTGACACCTCCATGAACTTGCAGTGAAGGAGTATGCAATCCTCCAAGGCTCAAGGGCACTGCAAAACGAAGCAAGCAGCTGCTTCCCCTGAGTTTGAAGGAGATGGAGATCGTCTTTTTCTTTCTCCGATTTAGGCAGTACAACATATATGATTCCATTGTGCTGCAAATAGACTGGAACCGTGTTGGTTTCAAGGTAAGGGATGTAGTTACTGTCCATAAGCCCGCCTAGATCGGTTATAGGACGGTTTAAGATGTAAGAGATGTCGCCGACATCAAATGCCGCAACAGATATGTTCGAGGGCAGGTTTCTTTTCACTAATTCTGCCATAGCGCCGTGCGTCGCTTTGATGTGCGCTATGCCGAGGATGGAAACTGTCCGCCATGTGTAAAGCGACGAAGCGCCACTACATACAGCAATAACAATAATCAATGTATGTTGAGTAACCAGCCTGCCGGGAAGCATGGTACGAAGCAACAGCAAAACAGCGGAAAAAATAAAAGGAAATGCAAAGAGCAATATTCCAGGCTGGTATCGACCGCCGTGGCCGGATGCAGGGAATAATACAAGGTATGTCGTCGTGTGCAAGGCAACCCACAGTAGCAAAAGCTTCATGCGCATCCCTGCTTGCCGATAAATTATTACAGCTCCTATCATAAACAATGTTGCAAGTAACACAGCCGTAGCAGAGTAGAACCAATCGGCACGAGTCAGTCTTATCTGAATAGCGGCAAACTGCAAGGAGAATAGTTGAGGCAGTCGTCGAATCCACTGACCGAAAAATCCGCCGATTGAATGGATGCTGTGAGCTCCGTGCTCAGCACGGAACCACATCCATGAACGACCGCGAAGAGTAGAAGGGAAGAGCGAACCGGTTGTGATTACATTACACGCCAGCAAGCCAAAGCTTCCAATTAGCCATGGTACCGAAAAGCGGATTACGTCTCTCCGGCTGCGATGAGCGTACTTAGAAGTGCCGACAAGTAATAAACCCAACAAGCCTGCTTCTGGTCGCACCAGGGCAATTGCACCTGCTGTAACACCACAGGCAAAAGCAGATGCCCGGTGTTTACTAGAGCCTGTTATGAACTTTGAACCTAAGTAGAAGTTGAGCAGCAAATAGGAGGACCGGTAAAACCTGGCGGTAATAAGGAATTTAGACATTACGCACGAGTGGCGACCGTTGGAAAACGAATAATGGAACATGATGCGGGAGTACGCCTTCCTCAGAAGCTCTATTTTCTATTAGAGCTTCCTATTGACAGGTCTTAGGTACAAGGCAATGCAACAGACCCTTTCGATGGCGGCAAAGGGCTCTTTCCAAAAGCATGAGCGTGCCGGTAGGATATAGCGGCTGTCCAGCTTCGCCCATGTAAGGATGCACTTGATGATGTTTCGCAGTTTTGCCGGTTTTGTTCTCCTGCTTGCCATACCCGCAGCTCTTTTGGCACAAGCTCCTCACTCACTTACGCCTGCTGAAAAGCAGCGCGTCAACGAGATCATCAGCAAGATGACGCCTGACCAAAAGCTTGACTATATCGGCGGGACAGGGTTTGCGACACGGGCGGTGCCGTCGGTGAACTTGCCGGCGTTCGAGATGTCGGACGGGCCGTTCGGTACGCGGTCAAACGCGGGCTTTCCTTCAACCACGTATGCCGCCGGCATAGGACTGGCAGCGAGCTGGGATCGCGGGCTGGCTACACGGGTAGGCGCAGGCATTGGACGCGATGCGCGGGCGCGCGGGGTGCACTACATGCTTGGACCGGGCGTAAATATCTACCGGTCACCGCGGAATGGGCGCAACTTCGAGTACTTCGGCGAGGACCCGTTCCTGGCGGGGAACATTGCAACCGGTTACATCCTGGGAATGCAGGAGCAGGGTGTAAGTGCGACAGTGAAGCATTATCTCGGCAATAACTCAGAGTTCCTGCGGCACAACTCTGACACAATTCCGGAGGAGCGAGCACTGCATGAGATCTACCTGCCGGCGTTCGAGATGGCAGTCAAGAAAGGCCATGTCGGGGCGGTAATGGACTCGTACAACCTGATCGATGGGGAACACGCCACACAGAATGCGCACTTCAATATCGACATCCTGCGAAAGGATTGGGGATTTGAGAACACGCTTATGTCGGATTGGGTGGCGACCTACGATGGTGTAGCGGCAGCCAATGGCGGGTTGGACCTTGAAATGCCTACAGGTGCTTTCATGAACCGGACGAACCTCGAACCCGCATTACAGTCGGGCAAAGTTTCGCAGGCGGTCATTGACGAGAAGGTTCGGCACATCCTGACAACGGCGGCAGAGTTCGGCTGGCTGGACCGGGTGCAAACAGACGTTTCCATTTCATACCTGGACCAACGGAACCAGCAGGCGGCGCTTGATTCGGCGCGAGAGTCAGCGGTGCTGCTCAAGAACGAGGGCGGAATTTTGCCGCTCGATAAAACCAGGATCAAGAGCATTTTGGTCGTGGGACCGAACGCATACCCAGGAACGCCGGTAGGCGGCGGGAGCGCGGGGGTAAAGCCGTTTCACCAGGTAAGCGCGGTAGAGGGGCTCGCAGACGCGCTGCATGGGCAGGCAACTGTGTACTACGACCGGGCTATTCCGGAGCTGAACGATATAGCGCACTCAACGAAATACATGACAGAGGCACAGGGCGGCAAGCCTGGGGTGATGCTGGAGAGCTTCAAGAACGACACTTTTGAAGGGACGCCTGCAGCGACAGCGACCGTGATGAGCATCAGCGGCAAGGGTCTTGACATTGCATCGCTGGTAGCAGATCCGGAGGCACTACAAGAGGCACTGGCTTCCATGTCGGCAAAGCCGCAGACAACATCGCGGCGCTTTACGGGGTACTTCACGCCGCCTGCCGCGGGTAAGTATGCGTTGATTGTGGGGGGCTCAGGCGAGGGATCGGGCAACCGGGTATTTGTGGACGGCAAGCAAATTATCGATAACTGGGAGTTTCCTAAATCCTATGAAGCGCATATGACGCTGGAGCTAACTGCCAGTCCACATAAGATAGTGGTGGAAGACAAGCAGAACGGGCCTTTCGGGGGCAAGCTGCTGTTCGGCATAGCTGATGAAGAGCAGGGACTGGTAAGTAAACGAGCCAAGGAGCTTGCTGCCAAGGTGGATGCAGTGGTGGTAATGGCGGGCTACTTACCTGCGGAGGAGAGCGAGGGCGGCGACCGCACCTTTGGACTGCCGTACGGGCAGCACAGGATGATTTCAGACCTGCATGCGATCAATAAGAACGTGATTGTCGATATTACTTCAGGTGGCGGGGTGGACTTCCAGGCCTGGTTCGCGGATGCGCCTGCAATTCTGGAGACCTGGTATGCGGGGCAGGAGGGCGGACGGGCACTGGCAGAGATTTTGCTCGGGGACGTGAACCCTTCGGGACATCTACCGGCTACTTTTGAAAAGAAAGCAGAAGACAATCCTACATATGCAAACTACTATCCCGCGCCCGGAACCAAAAAGGTTGAATACAAGGAAGGAATTTTTGTCGGATATCGCGGTTACGAGAAGAACAAGGTAGAGCCCTTGTTTCCATTTGGGTTTGGATTGTCATATACGACCTTTAAGTTCAGTAATATCCAGGTCACGCCCAAGGCGATGGAATCCGATTCAGCTGTAACAGTGAGCTTTGATGTAACAAATACCGGCAGCCGTAAAGGCGCGGATGTAGCGCAAATATATATAGGGGAGGACAAGCCGAAGGTAGAACGACCGGAGCGCGAGTTGAAGGGATTCGAGCGTGTGGAATTGATGCCCGGTGAGACGAAGCATGTATCAGTGCCGCTTGATGCACGGGCATTTGCGTACTGGGACACGACGGGCAAGAAGTGGACGATCGATCCGGGTAAGTTCACAGTGCATGTGGGGGATTCAGTAAAGGCGACGCCGCTTACAGGGTCCGTGGAGTTAACGGCAGCGGCGAGATAGCGGTTTTTAGCAGGTTAAGGATTGTTGTTGTGGGAAAGCCGTGCAATTAAACGCAGGGGTGTTATCCGCTTTGAATCACGCGGCCTTCCGCTTCGTCGAAGGACCCGGTCCGCAAAGGTCCGGCGGGTATGTAAGTGCTGATGATGATGCCGCAGGATGCAGCTTTCGTACTAACAAGCGTGAGCTCGCACGGCGGGGTTCCGTCCGAAAAGAAACGCTTCCCTTTGCCTAACAGGATTGGATAGACGAGTAGTAAAACCTCATCCGCAAGCCCGTGTTCGAGCAGGATGGATGTCAGCGTCGAACTGCCCCAGATGACCAGGTCCGGTCCGTCTGTCGCCTTGATGCGGCGAATGCGCTCGACGATGTCCGGTCCAAGGTTCTCAAACGGCCCCCATTTCAGACTTTCCGGCCTATGAGTCGCAACATATTTCGTCGCCGCGTTCAGGCTGTCCGCCATCGAGTTGTCCTTGATCTTCGGCCAAAAGCCTGCCCATATATCGTAGGTGCGCCGGCCAAGCAGCAGGTCGAAGTTCTCGCCGTGTGCCGCGAGGATTGCCTCTCCTCCGGCGGCATCGTCGTACGGTGCCGCCCACCCGCCATAGGGATAGTCGCCGTCTTCGCCCGGGCCGCCGGGAGCCTGGATCACGCCGTCCAGCGAGATATGTTCGATGATTTTGATTTTTCTCATTCGGGTGTTCTTCCTGGGCTTCTAGAAACATTGGAAATTGAGCCGTGAACCTGCAAACAGAATTCTTCAATTTAGTTTAGAGCAGTGATTTGAAATAAGCAGGCATGTCAAGTGTTACCTCTGGTGCTCCGACTTAATAAGTCCTCACAAACGCGCTTGTTGAAAGGGGCCGCGTTACTCTGTCACAATCGCTAAGTACCGAGCAGGCCAACTCGCATGATATGTCCTTTGTGGGCTGCGCTTGCACGTGCTGTTCTTGCCGGTGAGCTGAGGAGAGAACTGGCATGATGCCGGTAATCGCATCAGGCTCCGTAGCCGCTCATGCGACCCTGCGATCAGGCGGCAGCATGCTTGATGATGCGTTCGGCGAGCAGACTCCGGGCCGTATCGATAATCATCTCGTCGTTGCTTCGGGGTGTCCAACCGAGCTCGCACTTTGCTCTCTCCGCAGAAAGCGGACGTTCCTTGTCGAGATCGTACAGCCGGTCACGCAGGACGGGATCGACAAGGGAGGACAACCGCACGAGCCAGTTCGGCAGCTCGCGCCTGGGCACCTTTGTCGCTATCTCGGGCACGTGTTCACGCAGCACCCGCGCGACATCCTTCATCCAGGCGAACGGGCCGGCCCCAATGTAGCGTTGGCCGGCGGCTCTGGGGGTGTGCAGCGCGCGAACATGCAGGTCGGCAATATCGCGCACATCCACCAGCGGCCAGCCAAAGCGAGGCAGGCCGGGCAGCGAACCGTCCATCAGCTTCTTGACCAGATCGATCGAGACCGAATACTTATTGCCGAGTACCGGACCGAGCACCACGCCGGGGCAGATTGTTACGAGTTCCAGCGTGCCGCCCTCACGAGCGTGCCAGTCCCAGGCAGCACGCTCCGCAATCATCTTCGACCGTTCATAGGCAGAGCTGTCGGTCCGAACAGCCGGGTCAGACCAATCCGCCTCCGTGAACGGCTGAGAACGTCCACCGTGACCATAAGCTACCGCCGCCATGGACGAGGTGATAACCACCCGCCTAACGCCTGCGTTCCGGGATGCTGTAAGGACCCGAAGCGCGCCGTCGCGTGCCGGTCGCACCAGTTCCTCATCGTTCTTCGGACTGCGCGTTGGAAATGGTGATGCGACGTGCAGCACGCCCGAGCAATCAGAGCAGGCTTCTCGCCAGCCGCTGTCCGTGTTGAGATCAGCAACTACGACCTCAAGCCTGTTGTCGGCCTCCACGAGCTTGCCGACAGCGGCGCGAACCCCGGCCTCGCGGCTCAGGCTGCGGACAGTCGTCCTTACTTGTACCCCTTCACGAAGAAGCTGGGCGATACAGAAGCTTGCGATATACCCTGATCCACCCGTCACCAGTACACGTTCAGACTTGACCATAAAATTCTCCTTGCCTGCTTGCAGGATTAGACATTACTATCACATTGTGTCCAAGTTGTCTCAAGCAGGTTTGAACCGTATCTTTGCCGCAGCACTGACCCTTTTCGGTCGGAACGGCTTCCAGCGCACCAGCATGGCCGACATTGCGCGTGAGGCGAAGATCGCACGGGCGACCCTCTACCTTCGCTTTTCAGACAAGGGCGCTCTCTTCGAAGCGCTGGCAACCTCGTTAGTCGATGAAGCACTGGCGTGTGCGGAAGCAGCGTGGGTTCCGAAGGCTGCATTGTCGAAGAACATCGCAGCGACCCTGCTCGCAAAGGATCTCGGCTTCTTTCACATGATTCATTCAACCCCGCATGGTGCGGAACTGATGGAACTTCATGCCGAGCGGACTGCGGTCCATGTGGCTCGGCTGGATGCGGGCTTTGCGACGCTGCTTGCGAGACGCGGTCGTGAGGCCGTACAGGAAGGCGCAGACTTAATCGCCTTCGACGATGCAGACGGCTTTGCGGCTTTTTTGGCAACTGCCGGTTCGGGTCTCAAGCATGAAGCCCGAACAGAGGAGGCGTTTCGCTTGGCCGTCGATCGCCTGGCGCGCGTAGCAGCGCGCGCGGCCGGGGAAACGTGAGCCATTGACGTGAGCCATTGACGTGATTGAGGAGCGCGTTTGCGGTGCTGTCTTCAAGGCATTGATCTGACTGCACACGATCAAGGGGCGACGTGCTTGCGCCTAAAGATATAAGGCTGGGATGAAGGGGAACCTCCATCCATAACCCTCGGGTACCCATAGCGAGGCGGTATTTCGGAAGCACAAGGAAACCCAACCATGTCCCAGCATATTTCCAATTCTCTTGAGAAGTACCAGCTTTCTGACGAGCGCGCCGTTCTTGCAAGCGGTACACTTGCTTCGTCTGTGCCTCCACAGCCGCTACACATTGTCTGCGGGTCAAAGCTCCATAGCGGCCTAACCGGGACTTTGTGTTTACTCGCCCTTTTCAGCGTCGCAGTCCCACCGGGACTACTTGCCCAAGGCGATGCGAAGCAGCCGACGCATTTACTGCAGCGGGGAGGCGAGGACTGGACCACGGGGGCGCATGGCTGGTCCAGCGCCGGAAACGGAGCAACGAACGACCATTTCAATCCTTTTGAAAACGAGCTGAATCCTCACACGGTCCAAGGTCTTGCGCCTCGTTGGGTCTTCGCAGCAGGCGGAGAAGTCCAGGGAACGCCGACGGTGGAAGGAGACGGAGTGTACGCCTCTGATATAGGAGGGTCGGTGTGGCGACTGGATGCGCACACAGGAAAGGTGATTTGGCAGACGAAGCTACCCAGTGTTACGGGGATCGCAGGTTCGTACTCGCGTGTCAGCCCGGCTCTTGATGGGGATACTGTGGTGGTCGGCGATCAAGCTTCCGCTACGCTGATTGCTCTTTCAAAAGCAACAGGTGCGCTTGTATGGAAGACGACTGTGACGACAGATCCTTACGCTTTCATCACGTCGTCGCCGGTGCTTGTACATGGCCGTGTTTATGTCGGCATATCTTCCAATCAGGAGTTTGCCGCCACGGTAGTGCCAGGATTTCAGGTGGACTTCCGCGGCTCGGTCGTAGCTTTGAATGAGCGCGATGGCAAGCTTCTATGGCAGACCTATACCGTTCCGAGTGGATATACAGGAGGAGCAGTATGGTCAAGCAACCTTGCAGTTGATCCAAGTAGAGGGGCTGTGTACGTTGACACCGGTAACAACTATTCGGTGCCTAGTGCAGTCTCCGCGTGCCAGATAAATGCGAAGACGAGCAGGCAACTGGAAGCCTGCCTTGATCCACAGGATCATATTGATAGCGTGCTGTCACTTGATATAAATAACGGTGCTATAAAGTGGGCGCAGCGCTTCACATTTCAAGATACCGCGATCGATACATGCATAGGTGTGATTCCGAATCCGACTAGTCCATGCCCTACACCACACGGCGCGGATACTGATTTTGGCTCGGCACCTAACCTGTTTACAGCGGAGATCAAGGGTATTGAGCAGCACCTGGTAGGTGCGGGACAAAAAAGCGGCATTTATTGGGCAATGGATCGTGACACAGGAAGTATCGTCTGGTCCACGCAGATCGGCCCCGGTGGGCGTTATGGCGGTATTGAGTATGGCACGGCTACAGACGGCAAACGCATTTATGTACCCGAGAGCAACACTGATTATGTTTCCACCAAACTGGTTTCAGGCAAGCAGACAAATGGCGGGTACTGGTCAGCGCTAGACCCGGCGACTGGAAAGATTCTTTGGCAAACTCCGGCTCCAGCATTGGCGGTCCATGGAGCAGAGTTCGCCCCTACCCCACCGCTTGGAGCCTACGCGGCTACTTATGGCGCTGTCAGCGTTGCAAACGGCGTGATGTACGGGGAAGATCAGGCCGGCAACTTCCTCGCTCTGGATGCCGCAACCGGGGAGATTCTGTTTACCTTTCCGAGTGGCGGGACTTCCATTTCTGCTCCAGCCATTGTCGATGGCACCCTTTATTGGAGCTCCGGCTATAGGCTGCTTGGGGCAACAAACAACAAAGTCTATGCACTGAGCTTGGACAGATAGGGGTTTAAAGATAGTTAATTCGATTTAATTTATCTGCAATCCGGGCTCATAATGATGAGCCC
>CAXSFX010000068.1:0-18416 GCA_964236655.1 uncultured Acidobacteriaceae bacterium
CAGGCTGTGTTCGACAGGACCTTCAAGGCCACGGACAAATTCAAGGAACCGGACCTGCAAAGCGTACAAGCCTCGTACCTCTACAGCGACGCCGACGGCTCCTACTTCCTCGATCAGGAAAGCTTTGAAACCCTTTCGCTACCCGAAGCCATGGTGGCGGGCGCGCTTGATTTTATGGTGGAAGGTGCCATCATCACGCTCGACAAGTACAACGGCAATCCCATTGGCTTGCAGCTGCCCGCGCAAGTAGAGCTTGAGGTGACTTACACCGAGCCCGGCGTACGCGGCGACACAGCCAGTGGAGCCGTGACCAAGCCAGCCCGGCTGGAGACAGGCGTAGAGATCCGCGTTCCCTTCTTCATCAAGGAAGGCGAGCGGATCAAGGTGTCTACAGAGACGCGGGAGTTTGTAAGTCGGGCCTGATCCAGTTCTGCTTACGCTTAGAAGTTGATAACCCTTCTGCCCCCTGTATGACTGTTACCGCCGGCGCTCTCATCGGCGATGTCGATGAGGAGTTGCCCGGATTGGGCCGCTTCAGGATGCTGTTCGCTCATGCACCCGGTTCTGCGCTAGCCTAAGCCTAACCGGTAGAGTCGCAAGGAAAGTAGAAACTATACGACGCCATGAAAATATTTACACATGCGCAGCGGTTTGAGTGGCATACTTCTAGCAAATCCGAATCCCTGTTTCGCAGGTGGTTTGCTTGCCTTCACAGCTTGGGATTCCGCAGCTTCCACTCAAAAGAAAGATCTTCCTCATGCCTCGATTCTGCATACCCGGAAATCTACAGCTCAGCCTGATCAGGTTTTTACTTCTTGGCTCCTTGCTACCTTCGATTCTCCCAAGCCGCGCCCAAACCTACTCACCTGCACCCGCTGTTGACGGCAATGCAGTCACAATCAACGTACCGGTAAGTTCCCAGGTACTCGACGTGGGTATCTCTATAGTCGGACCGGCACCCGCAAATTCAATCAATGTCGGAGTGAACATATACCCGGTAAATGGGGTCGCCAGCTTTAAGACGCCGCCTCTTCCAGCCGGCAATTACCAAGTTACGGTCTTTTATTCGGGTAATTTTCCGGGGCAGGTAATATGCTACCCGCTCACCGTGTTCAGCACAGGTGCCGGTGACGCCCCGGCTCTCCAGGGCCAGTACACCTTTCAGCTTTCCGGCCAGGCTGCCAACATTCCGTCAGGTGCCAAGGCAGTCGCTGCCGCAGGCAGCTTTACGGCTGATGGTCAGGGCAACATTACCGCCGGCATCATGGATTTGAACAGCCCTGCAGGCTTGCTCGCGGGGGTTGCAGTTACCGGCACCTACCAACTCAATGCGTATGGCAGCGGCACCTTGAACCTCGTCTATTCGCAGGGCACGTTGCAGCTCAATCTTCAGGCCACGCCACTGTTCAGTGCCACTCTGCAATCCTTCCCATTTCCGCAAGCTCCACTGGTGCTTAACAATGGCGTTCTTTCCACCAATGCAGGTGGCCTAGCTTCAGCCAACGGCACCCTGCAGCAAATCGGAAGTACAGCGACGGCATCTACCATCCTGCCCCGACTTGGAAGCGGCTTTTTTGCGAGCCTAACGGGTGAGCTGCCGTATTCGACTACCGCCTTCTCCGCTGCCACCCAGTTCCGCTTTAATCCTGACGGCACACTTACCAGTGACGGTACGGTTGCGGGCAACGGTACAAGTTACGACTACGCAGGGCTTGCCGGCACTTACACTCCGTTCGACGCTATCACTGGACGTTCTGTGCTCACCCTGATCAACCCGGCCCAGCCCAGCGCACAAGAGCGCTTTGCAGTGTATCAACTCAGGGGAGGTACGACCTTGTATCTCATTTCGACAACACCGGAGTATACAGGCGGCCTGGTCGCCGGTCGCGCTGACCAGTACTAAGCCGGATCGTCAGCCGTCGGAAGCAGCCCGCTTCAACTGACGAATTTCCTAACCATGCGGCGCGCCTTCTCGCCATTACCCGAAATCGTAGTTCTTATGCAAAGGACTCTTTATGACCGGCAAAAAGCTTTTCGCGCTTCTTCTATTGTGGGCTACCTTCCAGGTGCCCGCCGCGCTCGCTCAAGTTACCCAATTTACCAGCAACCCGGCGATGCCTGTAACCGGTCAGCCGTTTACTGTAACCGTCACCACCTCTGCGACTTTTCCCGACCCGCTCACTGTGAGTTACAACATTTACGGTCCCAGGCCGCAGAACGTCCAGCTAAGCTCGGGCACCCTGTCTATAACCAATCACACAGGCACTATTCCTATTCCAGCGGTACCGGCTGTCGGTCTCTACTTTATTGGTTTATCTGGTGCCTTGGCAGATCAAGGGGAAATTACAGTATTTGGACCCAACCAGGGTGCTGACGCTGTACTCCTCGGTCAGTACGCTTTCTATCTTACCGGTCAGGAGAAAACATTGCAGGGCGGCATGGAAAGCGCAGCAATGGCCGGCGTCTTCAACGCCGACGGCCAAGGTCATATCACCTCCGGCATGCTTGACAAGAACAGCGGTGCCGGCTATGTGCAGGCTAAAGACATTACCGGCACTTACCAGCTCGACATCAGCGGAAAAGGTTACGCAACCCTGAACAGCTCTGCCGGCAGCTACACATTTGCTTTCTACAGCGAAATTCCGCTACCTACTCCGAATTTGGAAGCTAATGTTGTTTCAACCGCAGGAACCCTGCTAAATGCGATTGGCCGAATCGGTATTACAGATCCCTTCTTCCAACCGTCGACTTACACCTTTACACTTGGCGGCGAACAAAGCCCGGCAACCTCTCCCTTGTTCGGTGCCGGTACCCTCACCTTTGGGCAGAGTACGGTAACCGTGCAGTATCAACAGATAGTCAATGGAGCCGCGACCAATGTCACCGGTCTTACCGGCACTTACACCCCTCCTGATCCTGCCAGCCAACGCTTTACATTTTCCCTTGCTGCTCCAGGTGGCACCTCCTCACACTTCGTTGTGTACCAAGGCGGCTTCAGCACCGGGATTCTGTTCTTTCTTTCAACCGATCCGCACTCCTCTTCCCCGCTGCTGATTGGAACCAACGTCAGGTTTTACTAGACGGAAGGAACGGAGCTCAAAGAAGGCGCGGTCCGGGATCGCGCCTTGGGCCAAGATACTGTTTGCCGCAGATGTCGAGTTGGTTGAAGCTTCTTTCAGCAGCCGCTCTATGCTAGATTCGTCGCATCACGCCAACAGCCCGCGCCGGTGAAAGAACGCAGATGATCGAGCCCGAATCCATTCCCTCAGTTGCCTCACCCTCCATGGAACTTCGTCCCCTATCGACCGGGGAACTGCTCGATCGCGTGTTCTTTTTATATCGGGCGCACGTGCCGCTGTTTCTTGCGATTGCACTGGTACCGGCCTCGCTTGGGCTGCTCGCCGGCGGCGCACAGTTGCTGGTTCGCGGAAACCTGGCGGGGCATGGCCCTGCTGCAGCCATTGCTGTCGGTGTGTTCGTGCTTCTCTACCTGGTAGCTGCGTTTGGGGGCTTCGCCATCTGCCAGGCTGCAACTACCAGCCTGGTTGCACAACTTTATTTACATGGCACAGGCAAGCCCGGTCTTGCACTTCGCGCAGCTTTGCCTCGCACCCTGCGCTACATCGGCATTGAATTTTGGAAGATATGGAGCTTGATCTGGCTCCCCTACCTGCTGGGAGCCGTTGCTTTCGGCCTTTTCTTTGCCAAGTATAGGGTGGCAGGTGGCATTCTCGGTTTTCTTGCCGCCCTGAGCATCATTTACGGCGTCATCGCTTACCTGCGCAACAGCCTGGCTGTTCCTGCTTCCGTGATGGAGAGCCTGCCGGTTCGCGCGGCTATGCGACGTTCCAAAGACCTGGTGGGTGACCGTAAGAGACGAATTTTTCTGCTGTACCTGCTGCTTGCAGTGCTTTACGGAGTCGCTTTCGCTATCCAGGCACCGCTGCTGCTGTTTGTAGCGCACGCAAAAGCTCCCACTCAGCATATTTTCGCGATTGGATTACAGCTTCTTCTGTCTTTTGCCGTCAGTCTGCTGCTGTCACCCGTAGCCAGCATTGCGCTTTGCCTTTTCTATTTCGACGAGCGGGTACGCCGCGAAGGCTTTGACATCGACTTCCTGCTGCGCGGCTCCGACGCGGTACTGCCCACTCCTGCCAATAGCACAAGCCTTGGCCCGCAGCCCGGCTCTTCCTCTATGGGGAGCGCTTAGCTCCGCCATGCATGGCATGCGTGGATACTGCCTCCTGCTCGCAGTGCTGCTACTCCCCTGTTTTGCCTGGCCGGCTGCTACCCCTGCGACCTACCGTGCGAGCCTTGGGGTGGCACAGGCACTGGTAAAAGCCTGCTCGACTGCTGCACAGGGCTGCGACCCAGCAAAGGCAGGCAGTGACCTGCTGGTAGAACCGGGCGGCTACACCGTGCGCCTGGGCTGGCTGCGAACTACGGTTGATCGCGCACGCACGGCAACGCCCGTTGAGCGTACTCGCTCCATGGCCGAAGCCCAGGCACGGCTCGAAGCCGATCTGCTCGATCTTAACTCATCTCCTGTAGCGACTGCGCAGACGTTGAGGGGCCGCCGGGCTGTCGATGCCATCCTTAGCCGACGCGAGTTCAGCGCGGTGGGCAGCGGACCTTCCTTCTGGCAGCGGCAAAAGGCCCGGTTCTGGGCGTGGCTCGACCGGTTGCTGTTCCAGGCGGCACTTGCAAGTTCGCACCGGCCATGGATCGGGCTTGTTGTGGAGTGGACAATTCTGTTTGCCGCCATCGCCGGTCTGCTTGCTTTTGCGTTCCGCGCGCTGCGGCGCGACAGCCTTGGCGGACCACTCGGCTGGCAGCCGCGCCATACACAAGGCGGGCAAGCTGAAGTGGACTGGGCAGCGATGGCAGAAGAAGCAGCTTCATCCGGCAAGTGGCGCGATGCTATCCATGCGCTGTATTGGGCCTCGGTTGCAAGCTTGTCGCAAACCGGCCGGTGGAGGCCATCGGCACCCCGTACGCCGCGAGAGTACCTACGCTTGCTGGAGCCGGCGAGCTCGCAACGGAACGCTCTGGGTGCGCTCACTTCCCTCCTTGAGCGTGTCTGGTACGCGCGGCGTGAAGCCTCCCAGCTGGAGTATCAGCAGGCGTGCTCGCTTGCCGGTGCGCTGGGCGTAAGCCGGCCTGGCGAAAGCAGCCGATGACCGCGCCGAAAGGAAAGACACGGCTGGATGGTGCCGCGCGTACTGTACTACTGGTTTCGCTTGCGGGGTTGCTGCTGGCGGTCGGCGTTGCCGTGGTGGCACCCGGTGCTGAAGACGATCCCGTACCCTCAACCACCAACACTGGGGCGCAGGGAGCCCGCGCCGCGATGCTGGTACTGACTACTCTCGGCTACCGGGCGCGTGCCTGGGATCGCCCTCTCCGGGAGCTCCCGAATACCGGCACAGCCCGCACCACGCTCATCCTGGCGGAGCCGCAACTTCGCTCGCAAAACCAAGGGGGAGAGCAAGCAGCGGTTCGTTCCTTTTTAGAGCATGGCGGGGTAGTGCTAGCAACCGGGGCTAACGGAGCCGCACTGCTGGGCCACCCTGAAGTGCGGCCCGCCGCAAGCATGTTTGAGGGGCCTTGCCTCACTGTGTCGGAAGGCCGAAGCGCACTCGCGCGCGCCGGTTCCCTTCCCATGGCTGCTCCCGTTGTTTGGAGCGATGAAGGTTCCGCGCGCTTCCATGTAGCCCAGCGCTGCGAGCAGGATGCCGTGGCAGTGCAGTGGCAGGTAGGTTCTGGAACGGCGGTATGGTGGAGCAGCGCAACGCCGCTTACCAATGCGGGTCTGCGCAATGATCCCAGCCTGCGCCTGTTGCTGGCGAGTATCGTGCCGAAAGAGCCGCATGGGACAGCTGATCCCTCGCCCCGCATGGTCCTGTTCGATGAGTCCCTGCATGGCACAATGCAGGAGGACGCGCCCGATCCCCTGGCCGGGCTGCCCCTGCCTCTGCTTGAGGCGCAGGCCGGGCTGCTGGCCGCGCTGCTGCTGTTTTCTTTCAGCCGACGGCATGCTCCCTTGCGCACCATGCAGGTACCCAGGCAAAGCTCACCGCTGGAGTTTGCAGTTTCCATGGGCGCGCTCTACAGTCGCGCCAGGGCTACATCAGTGCCCGTTGAGGCAGCGGTACGCAGGCTTCATCGTGTACTCACCGGGGTCGCCGGGCTGCCGAGCAGTGTGGTGGCTGAGGGTCCTGCGGCAATCGGCAGGGCGCTTGCAATACGCTTTGGAGAAGCGCAGCCTTGGCAGGCATTGAGCCTCGACCTGGAGCGTGCCGCCGACCTGGCGCATACCAGAACAATGCGCGAAGCGCTTACCCTGGTGCGAGCGCTCGATGCCCACGCTGCTGCCCTTCCGCAGCAAATCCGTCAACATTCAGGAGAGATACCAGCTTGAACCCATTGCAGACAGAGACAGAAAGCGAGCGCGAAACAAGCGCCGCACTTGCACTTTTTGAGCGGGGCCGCGCCGCCATCGGGCGCGTTGTAGCCGGGCAGTCAGCGCTAATCGACCAGGCGCTACTGACCGCATTGTGCGGAGGCCATGCGCTGGTTGAAGGCGTACCCGGCGTAGGCAAAACACTGGCTATCAAGACGCTGGCGCGCTTTCTCGGGCTCGACTTCAGCCGGGTCCAGGGAACCCCGGACATGATGCCCGCCGACATCCTGGGCACCAATGTCTTTTCACCGCGAACCGGCGAGTTCCGCTTCCATCGCGGCCCGGTATTTACGCAGTTCCTGCTGGTGGACGAGATCAACCGCATGCCCCCGCGCACCCAGGCGGCGCTGCTTGAAAGCATGGAGGAGCGCCAGGTCACCTCGGACGGCGAAACGCACCGGCTCGACGATCTGTTCACCGTGTTTGCCACGGAAAACCCGCTGGAGTTTGAAGGAACGTACCCGCTGCCCGAGGCACAACTCGACCGCTTCCTGCTGAAAATCATGGTCGGCTATCCGTCACTTGAAGAAGAGCACACGGTACTTGAACGACACAACGCAAGCGTCACCGGCAGCTTTGCCAATGAGGTTGCGATAGAGCCGGTGGACCGCGCCCTGTTGATGGAAGCACGTCGGGAGGCGCGCGCCGTAACCGTGGAGCCTGCGCTGTTCGGGTATGTGCTGGCTATTGCTCGCCGCACTCGTGAGTGGCCGTCCCTGCTGCTGGGCGCGTCACCCCGTGCCGCAAGCAGCCTCCTGCTTGTCGCCAAAGGCTGCGCCGCACGCGAGGGCCGGGCGTTTCTGCTGCCGGACGACATCAAGGAGGCTGCCCTGCCGGTATTGCGGCACCGGCTTGTGCTTCGCCCGGAAGCCGAACTTGAAGGCCTTGACGCAGACCGTGTCGTTGCTGAGGTTCTAGCAGCGATTCCCGTGCCCCAATAGTTATGGCCGGCATAATGGCTCCCGGCACGGACCACTTCCAAACTGTACCAGCGGCAAACTTGCTCCATCCCGCCCCCGCGACAGCCGAGGGTCGGGCAAGACGGCTGGGATGGGCGCTGCGCCCGCGAGCGTTGCTGCTATTGCTGGCGGGCTCCGTGTGCGTGCTGCCGGTCTTCCTGCATATGCGCACTGGGGTAGCCGGGCTTTTGCTGCTGCTCTGGAACATGGCTGTACTGGTCGCGGCTGCAATAGAGCTGCATAGCCTGCCCCGGTCGCTCACGGTCACGCGCCGATTTCTTGCGACACCCGCCCTGGGCCATCCCACGGCGTTTGAGCTTGAGGTGCTCCACACCGGCAAAAATGCAATCACTGTCGTGCTTACAGATGTCCTGCACCCTGCACTCTCGCTCTTGCCGGTACTCATGAAAGCGCGTGTTTTCCCGCGCGAGAGCACTGCCCTGAAGGGGCTTGCCGTTCCGGCTGCACGCGGCGACTACCCGCTGGGGTCGGTATTTTGCAGGCTGCGCGGCGCGCTGGGGCTAACGGAACGGTGGATCGTTGCCGCCCCGCAGCAAACAGTGCGCGTGTATCCTTCCGCCGTACGCACGGACGGCAAAGGCGACCTGCCGTTACTGCATGCCAGGCAGCTGGAACTGGAGCGTCGCAGGTCGCGCCGCAAGGGTGCGGGCCGCGATTTCGGCAGCCTGCGCGAATACCAGCCCGGCGATGCGCTGCGCGACCTGAGCTGGACGGCCAGCGCCAGGCGCGGCAAGCTCATCACGCGGCAATTCACAACGGAGCGATCCCAGCAGGTCTGGGTGGTGCTCGACGCCGGACGGCTCTCGCAGACGATTGTCGGTGGAACCCACACGCAGGGCGGCAGCACCCACACACAAAGCGGCACCCACACACAACTCGACGGAGCCGCAAGCGCCGCATTGCTGCTGGCCCGCGCCGTATCAGCCGTAGGCGACAAGGTGGGCCTGCTGGCCTATGGCCGCACAGTGCGACAGCAGCTGCTGCCCGGCAGCGGAGCCGGCCACCTGCGGCTGCTGGTAGACCTGCTGGCACAGGTCCAGAGTGAAAGGGGCGAGGCCAACCACCTGCGTGCGGTGGCACGTTTCAAATCTTTGCAGCGCACCCGCAGCCTGGTGGTATGGATCACGGAAGTTTCTGAAACCGCCGCGCGCCCCGAGATTGCAGCAGCTGTCGCCGAGCTCAAGCGGCATCATTTGCCGCTATTGCTGCTGCTGGAGCATCCCGAACTCGCAACCCTGAGCAACGCGGAGGCAAAGGACGCAGACGCCATGTTCGCCATTGCGGCGGCACGCGAGATGGAAGAGCGCCGCCGTGCGCTGGTTGCCGACCTGGAGCGCAGCGGTGCTCTGGTGGTTCGTACCGCGAGCGCCACACTTGCCGCCGACGCCATCCGCACGTACCTGGAAGTCAAGGCAGATGGCCTGCTTTAGATCGCCGCGCGCGAGCGCCCACCCAGCGACAGCCAGCACACCAGCAGCGACAGCAGAGCCGCGCAAACAGAAAACTTGAGTGCCGCAGGCGCATGCGTCGGCGACAGAAAACCCTCAAGCAATCCCGCTATCACCAGCAACGGCACCGTGCCCGCAACAAGCCGCACGGCTTCGGCCCCGGCCTCGATCAAGGCCTGCTTACGAGACAGATACCCGGGAAACAGCAGCCCCGATGCCAGCCGCAATCCCCCCGCCCCGGCGATAAAGATGCTCGGCAGCTCAAGCGCGCCGTGCGATGCGACAAAGCCGGCCAGGGAAAGTCCCAACCCATGCTGCGCACACGCCGCGATCACGATGCCCATTTGCCAACCGTTGTTCCACAGTAAGAACAGCGTGCCCAGGCCGAAGGTAATGCCGCCGGCAAAGGTGAGAAAGCACACGCTGATGTTGTTGGTCAGGATGGCGCTGGAGGCTTGCGGCTTCGCGCTCAAAATGGATTCGGTCCACATTTTATGGTGCTCAATGGTATCCATCATCGCCGGCCCAAGGGATGCCCGCGCAAAGGCCGGGCGCGCTTCTGTGCACAGCACCCCCAGCAGGGCTGCCATGGTAAACAGCAGCAGCGAAGCTGCGAAGTAAGGCAGAGTCCGGCGAAACAACCGGGGGTAGTCCCGCAGCAAAAATTGCAGTGTGCCTCGCGCGCTCACCCGGCCCGCCGCGCCCCGGTACACAGCCGTGTGCGCACGCCCCAGCAGCCGGTTCAGGTATGCTTCAAGCGTCCGGTGCGCAGCACCTTCCGCGCGTACCGCGGAAAGATCCGCGGCAATTTGCCGATAGAGAATACCAAGGGTGCGCAGGTCGTGCGCCGGGAGCTTGCGCAGCCCTCCCTGCTCGG
This sequence comes from uncultured Acidobacteriaceae bacterium, assembly GCA_964236655.1. Taxonomy (GTDB): domain Bacteria; phylum Acidobacteriota; class Terriglobia; order Terriglobales; family Acidobacteriaceae; genus EB88. Next base: position 9,766 of record CAXSFX010000068.1, read on the forward strand.
CTTGATCGAGCAGTGAAGCCAGGCGGCTCCAGCTGTCCTGTCGTAGTGCGATCCATCGATTCGGCAGCATGGCAAGTTCCGGGAGGAGTGAAATGCAGGACGCCGATCAGCTTACCATTGAGACCCCGGAACAGGTGGACTTGCAGATGCAGCTATCGGGTGTCGGCTCCCGGCTGCTCGCTGTTTTTGCCGACTCGCTGCTGCAGTTCGCGGTTGCCCTTGTTCTCTTTCTACTTGCCGCTTTGCTGTTCACCGCCATTCCTTCCCTGGGTCGAGGCGCACATGCATTCGACTGGAGCGGTGCTGCGAAGAAGTGGGTACTGGCCGGCATCATCCTGGTGCAGTTTGTCCTGTTTTGGGGTTACTTCACCTTGTTTGAGGCCTTTTGGAACGGGCAAACACCGGGCAAGCGGCTGCTGAAGATTCGCGTCCTGGGAGACAGCGGCCGCCCCATTACCCTGTTCGAATCGATGGCTCGCAACCTGCTCCGCATCATTGATTTTCTACCGTCGCTCTACCTCATGGGCGTTGTTACCATGCTGCTCAACAGGCAAGGCAAGCGCCTCGGCGACCTGCTGGCAGGCACCCTGGTCGTGCACGCCGGCAACCTCATGCCTGAGCCGCTCCGCACCAATACAAGCCGTACCCTGTTGCCGGATGCACCGGCTTCGTCAATTTTCTCCAGTGCCGTTTCCATGCAGCCTCCACCGGGCTCGCATGCAATCCCTTACGATGCCATTGCTCGCCTCGGACCTGCGGATGCGCATGTTTTAGAGACTTTTTTCGCACGCAATCTTGACCTGTCTCTTGAAGTACGCCACAGGATGGCCCTGCGCATCGCGCAGCAAATGACGGCAAAGATGGCCTGGGCACCGGCAGATTTTGAAGAGCACCCCGAGCGGCTGCTAGAAGCACTGTTGTTCCCCCTCCGCGACCGTCAACTGTAGGGAACAATGTCAAAACAGGCAGCGAAATTGTATTTACCTTATTTGCTGTTCATCACCTCTCCGTTACCCGTAAAGTTACCCGTGAATTTGTTGCGTAATCTATTCTTTGTGCCGGGTCTATCTCAGAACAACACCGGCGGGCATACTCTCATCTTTTAAGTAGATTTCCAGGGGTGCCCATGAACGTCCGCCGCACACTCCATGCATCACTCGCCATCTTCTGTCCAGGCGTATTTGTTTGCGCAGCCCTTCTTCCCGCATGTTCAATCGCCCAGCAACCGCAACCGGTTCCGGTTCATCACGTGCAGGGCACCACCCACGCCTTTCTTGTCCTCCGTGCAGAATCCGGTGCCGTTCTCGGATATGGCGAGCTCCTCCAAATCGTTCATGGGGACCGCGTGAAATCTCGCCTCACGTATCACTTTCACGATGGCTCCATTGATGATGACGCAGCCATGTTTTCTCAAGGTGCCGCTTACCACCTCATCAGCGATCACCACATCCAGCACGGCCCCTTTTTCTCCAAGAATTCAGACGTCCTCGTCGAGGAAAGCGGCAACGTCAGCATCCGTACTGTCAGCAAGGACGGTAAGGAGAAGGTTGAAACAAACCATATCGACCTTCCGCCGGATGTCTCAAACGGCTTCACCGGCACCATGCTTCTTAGCGCCTCTCCCAAGTCCCGCCCTTTCAAGCTCGGCCTGGTTGCCCCTACCGGCAAGGGGCGCTTGATCCAGCTTTCCGTTGAGGTTGCGGGCGAAGAACTCTTCTCGCCCGTCCTCGGGGTCCGCCGTAAAGCTACAGTCTTCCGTGTCCATCCTGAACTCGGCGGCGTCGTAGGCGTTGTGGCTCCCATAGTCGGCCAGCAACCCAAGGACGTCTTTATCTGGATCCTTGAAGGCGAGGTACCCGGCCTTGTTCGTGAAATCGGGCCTCTTGAACAAGGCGGTCAGGTTATTAGCGTGGAACCCAGCGGAGCCACCTACCCACCTGCGGCTGTAGTGAAAAAGTGAAAGGCTTAGGCCCAAACCCTACCTTTGCAAAGCTCTCGCTCCTCCATGCACATGTTTCCGGCAATGAAAGCCTTCGAAGTTCGCGGGTCGATACAACGCCGCGAGCAGGGTTTCGCTTCCCTCTTATGCGCATTTCTGAAACCGGAGGCACGTTTACCGTGCCATGCCGCAGACAGGGTGAATTACAGTAAAGAAGAACTTACAAAGGGAGACACAATGGGACTTTTAGATATGGTTGAAGGTTTCGCCGGGCAGCAAGGCAATAATGCCAACCCCCAGGTTGCGCACGGCATGATGCAGGCACTGGACGAGCACCCCGGCGGCCTGGCGGGCGTTCTCGAAAACTTCAAAAGCAACGGCATGGATCAGCATGTTCAGAACTGGTCGTCAGGCCAGCAGACCGCAGCCAGCCCGGAGCAGATCCAACAAGGACTGGGAAATACCGGCTTGATTGACAATGTTGCGCAGAAGGCGGGAGTTTCTCCAGAAGTGGCGAAAATGGCCATGGCGGCCATGCTGCCCATGGTCATCTCTCACTTCACACAGGGCGGGCAACAGGCCGCTCCGCAAAGCGGCTTCGGCGGCATGGCTTCACAGGTTCTAGGCAGGTTTTTCTAAACAGCGCGTGCGACCGGAAGTTGCTGAAGTTTTACAGAATGCACATTGAACCCCGTGTGCATTCTGCGGTCACAATCAAATTACAAGATTCAGAGTAGTTACAAGGTTGTACATTCAGTAACTACTCGTACCCTCTAAAGGAGCATCAATTCATGGCAGATTTCAAGGTACTGCAAGAGAAATACGCACCTGTAGTCGATGTGGTAAAGCAGTTTGAGCCTTACGGGGCGAAGTTTGTAGGTTCAGAGCTGGTAGGTGAGCAATACCACCTCGTCGCACAAGTAACATCCGTGGTTGAGTTGAACCGCGTCTGGGATGCTATCAAGCAGGTAGACCCCCAGTATGCCGACCTTAAGCATGAAATTACCAACACGGGCGGCCAGGAGCAGGAATATACCATTGCTCCGGGAGATAACCTCAGTAAGATAAGCAAGCTGTTCTACGGAAATGCCAATAAGTACGAGGAAATTGCAAAAGCAAACGGCATGGAAAATCCCGACAAGATCCAGGTGGGACAAAAACTGAACCTTCCCGTTTTGTAATCAATGTTTAAAAGGGAGGTCATTTTTAACTAAATGAAGAGCGCGCAAGTTGTGGTGAACATTCCGCTTGCGCGCCGGGTTACAAACCGCAATAACCCATAGTAGACGCGGATACTATTTTTTGAGCTCTCCCTATTGCCCACTGCCGCACGCGTCTCGCTCATCGCCGCCTACCCTTCATTGTCGCCGCTTGAGTACAGCACCGGATTCAGTGGCGAACCGAGTACATCGCCGGTATGCAAGCCGGGAGCCCAGCGCTCAATGTCCATGACATGATTTTTGTTCCTGGGCTCTGCCAGATGGATGTTCTCGTCCATGTAGATCATCGTCATCACTTCACGAGGAAGCCCCGTGGTATTTGCCCCGGCACGATGAAACGTCCAGCCCGCGTGGAAACTCACATCGCCGAGCGCGAAGGCGCTGTCGTCCATAGGTAGGCTGCTCAATGCTTCTTTAAGCGTCGCTTCACTTTCTTCACTGATCTCAAGGTCGCGGCCCAGTTTAAATTGATGGCTTCCCCCGCAGAAAGCAAGCGGCCCCATCGGCGGCGGCGTGTCCTGCAGCGGCACCCAGGCGGTGATGGTTTTGTCGCTGTCCACGGGCCAATAATACTGGTCTGCATGCCAGGGAGTGATGCCTCCGCCCGGCTCCTTGTAGAGCGCCTGGTCGTGGTACACCCGTACGCCGGAGACACCCATCAGCTCTGCCGCGATCCGCGCCAGGCGTTTGCCGAAGACGAACTCCTTGACCTCAGGCGACTGCGTCCAAAGGTTCATGATTTGCAGAAAAGCCTTGCCGTAGGTCGTCCGCTGCTCCAGGGGCAGCGCGCCTGAGGAAAGCTCGGCAACGCGCGCGTGGATGTGCCTGCGATAGTGCTCAAGCATTGCAGGCGAGAGCACGGACTTGAACTTGATGTAGCCCCTGCTTCGATAAAACGCGAGATGCTCCGGGGTGAGCGTGAAAGGTGCGTCGAGTGCATGCCGCAGTTCGCCGGTGTCAATTTCAGCGTCAGGTGCAAGGGGCATTGCCGGTCCTCCCGGTACTGGTTAGGAATCGGCAAGAGCATCGCGCGTTGCCGGTTGTTCGGTAGACGTGGCCGTCCGGGTCCAGACCTGCATGGAGCAAACGGGGCAGCTTGTAGGCACTTAGGAGTACATTTATATCGAAACGTTTCGAGGATTCGCAAGACCAGGGATTGATGCCGGGAAATTTCAAGATTGCTGAGCGAGCAAACATCGAGAGCTTTTAGAAAAGCTTTGGGGAAACCGGCAGTAACTCTAGAAATCAAGCAGTCGCATACTGCGGCATCATGGACCAAGAGGGTGCGGAGGCATCATGCACAGCTCCAATCGCTGGACATCGTCAGGGACATTATCAAAGGATTTCTGGACGCGGAGAAGCTTTCTGCGGTCCTCGGCCATGGCTGCCATTGCCGGTGTAGGCACAGAGTGGACTGGAAGCATGCTGGCAGGCGAGACGCCGCTTTCCGTGCGTACTCCCTTGAAAGAGTTTGGCTATGGCGATGTCGTGTTTTTGCCCGGCGCTGAAGATGCCACGCTTGAGCAGACACACGGCGTACTAATGGGCCTGAGTAACGACAGGCTGCTCAAGCCGTTCCGCATGCGTGCCGGCGTCGCGGCGCCCGGAGCCGATATGGGCGGGTGGTACGACGCCCAGGCATACGCGCCTGGGCACAGCTTTGGGCAGTGGCTTTCGGCCCTGTCGCGGTACTACGCCATTACCGGTGATGAGGCGACGCGCAGCAAGGTGGCCGGCATGGTGCGCGGCTACGGCGCTGTTCCTGATGCAACCGGAGCCTTCTTTGAGAACAACCGCTTCCCCGCCTACACGCTTGAAAAACTGAACTGCGGCTTCATCGACGCCTACCAGTTTACGGGCAATGAGGAGGCACCGGCGGTGATGCGCAGTATGACTGCCGCGGCGCTGCCGCACCTGCCGGAGAAGGCCCTCTCACGCGCGGAGCAGGCCGCGCGATCGCACAAGGATGCCACGTACACCTATGACGAGGCTTACACGCTGCCGGAGAACTACTTCCTGGCTGCGGAGCGATTCGGCGACCGGCGGTACCGTGAACTCGGCTCACGGTTTTTGTTAAACGAAGATTTCCTGATGCCGCTTGCCGAGGGTGAAAACGTGCTGCCGGGGCTGCATGCTTTCAGCCATCTCAACTGCCTCAATTCAAGCCTGCAAGCGTACTTCGCGCTCAATGACCCCAAATATTTGAAGGCCGCAGTCAATGGCTTCCACTTTGTACAGGAGCAGAGCTTTGCCACCGGCGGCTGGGGGCCGGATGAGCGTTTCGTCAAGCCCGGTGAGGGCGCGCTGGCAAAAAGTTTGACGACCACCCACAGCAGCTTTGAGACCCCCTGCGGGTCGTACGGCCACTTTAAGCTGACGCGTAACCTGCTGCGGATTACACGAGATGCGCGCTACGGAGACAGTATGGAGACGGTGCTCTACAACACCGTGCTGGGCTCAAAACAGCTGGCGGAAAACGGCGATGCGTTTTATTACTCGGATTACAACTTTGCCGGTAGCAAAGGGGTGGCGCGGGACAAGTGGCCCTGCTGCTCCGGCACGCTGCCGCAGGTGGCTGCGGACTTCCATATCAGCACGTATTTCCATGATGACGATAACGACAACGTATTTGTGAATCTGTATGTGCCGTCAACCCTGCGCTGGAAAACGCGGCATGCCGTCGTCACAATCAACCAGGCCCACAACTATCCAGCAGATGGGCTTGTGCAGCTTACCGTGGCAAGCGACAGCCGCAGAAACTTTACGCTCCACCTGCGCATCCCTGCCTGGGCTGGCGACGATACGCGCATCACGGTCAACGGTGAGCCTTATGGGGGTGCGGTGCGCGGAGAAACGTTCGCGGCTCTGCGCCGGGTGTGGGGCAGGCACGATCGCGTGGAGCTGTCGCTGCCTATGCGGTTTCGCCTGCAGCAGGTCGATACGGAAACACCGGGCACGGTCGCCCTGCTGCGCGGCCCGCTGGTACTGTTCCGCATGGGGGAGTCAGCTAGCCCGCTGCGGGAGCGTGACCTGCTGGACGCGGAGAAAGTGGCCGGCAGCGACTGGCTGGTACGCTCCGATGGCGGTGGCGTGCGGTTTCGGCCATTCACTGCAATCGGCGAGCAGCGCTACAGCACCTATGTGAACCTGGCTTAATGCGGGTCGGCTGAGGCTGGAATTTCAAGGCGGTAGCGGTCTGCTTTCACCTGGTTTTTATGTTCTTCTGCGCGCAGCTTGCCCAGGTTTGCGACTAACGAGGAGATTTCTGCCTGCTTGTCCCCGGACTTTTCTCCCGACCGGCGCAGTACAAGAATCAGGCGGAAAATAGCCTCCTCATCGGAGGGGTCCTGGTGGAGCGCATCGCGGCACTGCTCTTCAGCAAGCGGCAGGTTACCGGCCTGCTGGTAGAGCGAGCCGAGCAGGTTTCTTGCCGGCAGCAACTTCGGGTCGAGCTGCACCGCGCGTTGCGCATAGTCAATGGCGGTTTGCGCCTGGGGACTGCCGGGAGCCGCGCCCTGCTCCTTCAAAATTTCTGCGGCCAGGTAGTTCAGGTAGGCACTGCGGGGATCTGTTTGCAGGCTCGCACGTACCTTGGCCAGGGCAGCTGGTAGGTTGTGCCGCTGAATCTCCGTCAAGCCCTGAGCTTCCAGACCGAAAGACTGCGAGGGGTCCAGGCGGTTGGCCGTGGCAAAGTCCCCCTCTGCTTGTTCTATCTGCGAAATCTGCATGGAGAGCACTCCACGCGCAGCCCAGAGTGGAGCCGAGCGCGGCAGCTGGGTGAGGCCCGCATCGAGCATGGTGATGCCTGCGGCGTAAGAGGCATGGTCGAAGCTGATGGCGGCAAAATCAAGGTAATTTTGAGGGTCTTTCGGATTCTGCCCAATCGCCGTGCGCAGCAGGGCTACCGCGCGCGGCGTATCTCCGGCTGCTTCGCTGGCTGAGGCGGCCAGTGAGAGCGCTTGCGGATCGTATATGTTGTGCGTATCAGCGATGACGAGCGGCTGCAGGGTTTCAACAGCGCTCGCCGGCCGGTCGCCGCGCAACTGGAGCACGGCCAGGTTGTAGCGTGCCTGCCGGTCATCCGGCCAATTGTCGACCAGCTTGCGGAAGAGCGGTTCCGCCTCGGCATCTCGGCCAAGCCGCGCGAGTGCGCCGGCGTAAGCCTCCAGGGTGCCCTGCTGCATGTTCTCTTGGGAGCTTGGGCCGGAGTTGCTTTTGCTGAAGTGCGCAACGGCGGCTTCCCAGTCGCTGCGGCGATAGTCGAGCATACCGGCCATGCTGTTAGCGACCGGATCGCCCGGCAGCTGATGCAGGATGCGCCCAAGATACAGGAGGGACTGCGCGGGCTCACTGCCATAGGTTAGCTGTGCCGCCCCCTCAAGCGCAGGCAGGTAGTCGGGGGCGAGGTGCAGCGCGGACCGGAAAGCAATCAGTGCGGTGCGCGGATCATTCAACTCTCTGGCGGCAAGCGCTTCCAGGGTCCACAAACGCGGGTCGCCCGGCATTGCCCGGAGAGCAGCTCGCGCGTCCCGCATGGCTGCCTGCGGCTGGTGCTGCCGCAGTTCCAATGCAATGGTGTCGAGCGTGGCGGGAGCCTGCGCAAGGCTCGCGCCCATCAGCCACGGCAAGGCTGTTGCCAAAGCAATGCAGATATGACGAGGAAGCATGGAAAGTATAAGTCGGCGCATTCGGATCAAGCCGGCATGGAAGACCGAGCGCGGCGGCATTAGGCTACTTGAGCTTGATGCTACCGCGCTAGAACATTCTTCCGATTAAAAATTCAGCCGCGCTCCCAGGTCCTCATTACGCGGCGCAAATTGCTGTGTGGACTGCCCGAACGTGCCGTCATTTGCATTACCGTCCACGCCCTGCAGGTTGACCCGGTTGAAAACGTTAAACAGGTCTACACGAAGCTCCAGGTTAAAGCGTTCATTGATCTTCGTGGTCTTCTTCACGTCCAGGTCCCAGTCCGCGTAGCCGGGGTTGCGAAAACCGTTCGGGACCTCATTGCCCTCGGTGCCGGGTGTCGGCAGGGAGAACTGACCGCACGGAGTGCTTGCAGTGCCGAACGCGGTGCCTCCACAGCTGGGGAACACGCCGGCGAGATACTGGCTGCGACTGTACTTCAGATTGGCATTGCTGACATTTGGAAAGTCATAGTTGTAACCGTCGCCGTTGAAGTCTCCGCTTGATGGCTGCAGGCCGTTGATGGCACCTGTCCCGTCAAAGGTAGGCTGGAACGCGGCATTGGTGAAGACGCTGAAGCGGCCACCCTGCTGCAGGATTGTGGTGCCTGCCAGTGTGTAGCCCTTGGTGATGCGCTCAAGCAATCCGGAGCGGCCAAAACCCGGAAGCTCATAGCTGTAACCCAGCGAAAACCGGTGCGGCACATCCCAGTTCGACCGACTCAGGTAACGATCAATGGCGTTGGTTGGGTAAATTTGCGAATCATCCATGGACCGGCTGTACGTGTAAGAGGCTGTGACAAAACC
>CAXSFX010000069.1:0-18210 GCA_964236655.1 uncultured Acidobacteriaceae bacterium
TCCCTTGATCCCGTAATGTTGCGCCAAGACTCTGAGGGTTTTTGACACTCTTGTCTTGTAGGGTGTGCGGGCCGTTTCTATTGCTATGACGCTGCTATATAAAATTTGACCCGTAGTGCCGCCTGTCTATCTCTTAGACAAGAGACACCATCAAATGCAAGGACCTTACGGCTAGGCAGCACTCTGACTACCTTGCGGAGATTTGTACCTGGCTCCCCAAGTTGCCCCGTACTCCATCCCCAATACTTAGTACTTCCTGCAGGGTAGCTTCATTGACATTTACTGCATTGCCATAGGTTTCTTCGGGCAGGCGGAACAGGATGCGTCGCACTACCTCAACCCCTTGCATAAAGGCATGATCCTGGTTCGAGATTTCATATCTCCAGGTGCCGAAGCGCCCCCGGCTGTACACCCCTGCTTCTTCAAGCACCGGCTGCACCTCGGCAAGCAGGGCATCGCGTCCTAAAAAGGGAACTGGGTAGCCATGCTCAATGGTGTACTCCCAGCGGGATACCAGCTCCTGTCCGGGGCGGCCTACCAGTCCCATACGGTACAAGCTTTCTTCCACTTCAGCACGAAGCTCTTCCGCCGCCTTAGCTGGCTGCGTGGCTGACTCGCTAACCTCGCACAACATGGAAAAGCAGCCATCCGGTCCATTACCCGTGCTGACATTCATTGGGAAGTTCATGCGCCAGAAGGGTACGTCTGTGTCTGTAACCTGGCAGGAATGCAGCCCGGCATAACGGACGGGAATAGTACCTTTGATGCCGAAGCCGAACAGCCGAGAGCGCGCCCGCACAAAGCGATCGGCTTTGCTTGTCAGCTCCGTATTGTCTTGAACAGAACGCAACAGCGTATCAAGCGGCATAGTCGAGACAAGGTGCTCCCAGGCTATAGTTTCCCCATTGCTCAGCAGAGCTGTTTTCTCCTGAAGCGATACCGAGCACACACGCACGCCAAGCAACATCTTTTCTGGCGGTACGGCCTTGGCTACTGCAGACCAGATTGCACCGGAACCGCCTTGCGCCGGGTAGGTGACCCGCGTCTCAGGGGTCCAGCCCGGATCATCTTTACCCAGCAGCAGGTTGCGCAACATCTTCACAACTTCCATGTCGGCAACATTGCGCGTGGTGGAACCCGACCGATGCCGCACCCACACATCGGTGAGCTGCTCCGGCTCGTGCGCCCACTGCTTGCGGTTCAGCGGCTCCATCAGCAGCTTGGTGATATACCAACCAAAGCGGTTTACCAGGTAGCTGCCCAGGTCACCGGTCTCTCGCTGCTCCGGCAGTACACCCTCTTCCGCAGTGCGCAGTCTGTGCATTACAACGCTACCTAGTGCGCGCACCAGTTTACGCAAGGGAAGGCGCTGCAGGTTGCGCTGCGCAGGGTAGGGCAAAAAGCGTCCTTCTACTTGTACGCCGCGTTGCGGCACCGATGAGGCCCATTGAATCGGCAGCCCCTTGAGCAGCTCCGCAAAGCGCATGTAGTACTTGTGAGGAAACATCACATGGCCGCCAAAATCAAAGGTGAAGCCATCTTTTGTGGTGGATGAAGCCCAGCCGCCAGGCTTCGTACCCGGGTCAACAATTAGAAAATCTGCATCGCCACCCGCACCACTCTCCATCATTTCAAGCGCGGCACCCAGGCCACATGGCCCCGCGCCGGCAATCAGCACCTTTACGTTGCGCATTAGACAATGCTCCAAGCGACAGGATTTGCTGCAAAGCCGGTAAGGGTACTGCGGCGGGAGCTATCCGCTGCACTGCCGGGCAAGGCTATCTCTGCGGCAATGTTGACCATGAGATCCAGGTCCATGCGAACCGGCGAGAATGCCTCACAAATGCCGCGGTAGTGTGGCCACGCGCGATTCCGGCCGGCAGCTTCAGCCCACTCTACCGTGCGCACCCGTTCACGTTGTGACGCATGCGCCAGCAGGCTCTTGACTTTCGCATCCCAATGAGGAGCGATATCGATTTTAAGTGAAGCGGAAAACTCGAGTGTAGATGGACCTTCAAAAAACAGAATGCTGGCATGTCGGCGCGCCGCAGATACAAGCGATTGGCTCAGTACTCTGTGGTCGGCATGCGAGTCGGTAGGTGCATGGGTCAAGATTAGATCGGGCTTGTGCAGCTCAAGGTTCATCTCAAGTAGTTCCACGGTCTCCCGCCCGCTCATGGAGCCGTCGGGAAGATGCCCAAAATCCAGATCTACTCCCAAAATTGCTGCGCTTGCGCGCTCTTCATCGAGGCGAACCTTGGGGTCACCGCCCAGTTCACCATCGGTCATGGTCAAGAATGTGACATGCCACCCGGAACGGCGCAGCAAAACAGAAAATCCAGCAGCTCCCAAAGCGCAATCGTCCGGGTGAGCTCCAATTACCAGTGCCTTTTTTATTTTTGTCATCGCTCTCGGTGTCCTTTGGCCAATCAACTACCAGTTTTCAGTTGGCCTTCTCTCGCTGGCTGCTCTATCGGCAGCTCTGCGATTTGCATGAGAAGAATCTTTTTTCACCGAACTGCGTACACGCGTCATACTGTGATCAAGTCATAGCGGCTTTTCGTGAACTACGCTTGAAAAGGTCACAGATCGTTGGTAAGAGGCAGCTTTGTTACTAGGAAATATTTGCAGTGTTCGTTTTAGTAAAAGTTTTCATCTTGCGCAAAATTTACACTGCTATCCACCATTTCTTCCTGGTTTGCACCTGTTTCATCAGCTCGGGAACCTAAGCTAGGCCGCGGTGGCGAGTGCAAGCTGACTGAAGTAGATACAACCCGCTGAAACCTTAAGAAAACCGAAGGTACCCAGTAAAACCGGCATAAAACCTGCTTTTCTATTGACAAGGAGGCCGGTAAACCGCGAAGGTAAGTTCCGATAGGCTTTGCGGAACCCGCGCCGTTGCTAGGGAATCAGCACGAGGCGCTCCCGGGAAGCCAGAAGAGTTTGTACGCAAGGAGAACTACACACTATGGCAACAGCCCTTACCAAAACCGCCCTCGTCCGCCAGATGGCCGAGAAACTAGAGCTCACCAGCAAGCAGACCGTCGGCTTCTTTGACCTGCTCGCCGAGACCGCCGTGAATGAGACCAAGAAGAATGGCGTCTTTGTCATACCAGGGCTTGGCCGCCTGGTAAAGGCAGAACGCAAAGCCCGCACCGGCCGTAACCCGCAGACCGGGGAAGCGATCAGTATCAAGGCGAAAACCGTAGTCAAGTTCCGCATCGCCAAAGCCGCCAAAGATGCAATTGCGCCCGTGAAGAAGGCTGCAGAAAAACCTGAAAAGCCTGCGAAGCCGGAGAAAGTTGAAAAACCGGAAAAAGCTGAGAAGCCGGAAAAAGCTGAGAAGCCGAAGAAAGCTGAGAAAGCGAAGAAGTAAGTTGTAGTGCGAGGATTTTAAGATTACATGGCTCTTGTGATGTCCTGGATGTGCATAACCGGGCATTGCGGGAGCCATTTTTAGGCAGCACTCTACCGGGTGCTGACCTATTTTTGAGATCTGATATTTCTCTCTATTCCAGATTTCGTCAATCGCTGGAAGATCAACTCCTTGTCTAACGAGCAAGTGCGCAGTCCAACTTCGTAGACCTGTGCGACATGTTGGGCGAGCCACACTCCCTGCGGATGGCGATTCCCGCCTGAAGCCGAGCTAAAGATGCGTACGTTGACCAATCTCTACAACATGCGTCCGGCTTGGCTTGCTAATGCTCACCGAACTTTGGATAAAACTGTTTTTGCCACTTACGGATGGTCTGCTGACCTCCCAAACAGGAGATTCTTAGTCGTTTGCCGGCGTTGAACCATCAACGCTCAGCCGCACCTCAGCAGTAGTGACAGCTCATATTCGGGACACCCTAAATCTCTGTTCACTGCATACCATATCTATAACTTGTTGCACCGCGACTTTTTCCTTGAACTTCCATCTATACATATGAGGATAAACACTAAAATGCCTATGGTGAAAGCGTTATCGCTGCTTTCCCTGGCGACTCTGTTAGCGACGGGCGTGGTATCTGCCCAAAACGCAAACCCAGCCAGACCAGGAACATTGAATTATGTAGAAGGCCACGTTTCTATCGATGGCCAGGTTGTAAAGTCGTCTGCGGTTGGAAATACCGCGCTTGAGACAGGCCAGGAAATCACAACGGGTAATGGCAGGGCTGAGGTGCTGCTGACACCCGGTGTGTTTCTTCGTCTGGGAGACAATAGTGCAGTCAAGCTGATTTCACCTGACTTGATCCGCACCGAAATTGAGGTGGAACGCGGCAGTGCCGATGTGGAAGTGGACCAGGTGTACAAGCAGAACAACTTGCTTGTGGATGACAAGGCAGACCAGACTCGGCTGCTGAAGACCGGCTTCTATGCGTTTGACGCAACCGGCGGCACTTTGCGCGTGTTTGACGGCAAAGCTGCCGTGGAGCCGCAGGATAGTCCGGCGGGCGAGGTGAAGCCGGATGTTGTAAAGAGCGGCCACGAGCTTGCGCTAAACAGCGACCTGGGCAAAGAGCAAGGTTTTGATAAGAAAACTGCTGAGGACCCGCTTTACAACTGGAGTAGCCTGCGGTCGTCGTACCTGGGTGAGTCCAACTACCAGATGGCGTCGCAGTATCCGGAAGGTGCGGGGTTTGCGCCGGGATGGGCCTGGAACGGCGGGCTGTCAAGCTATACATGGCTGCCCGGGGATGGTGCTTTCTTCAATCCGTTTGGATTCGGCTTTTACTCACCGTACTACTTTGGCGGCGGTTTCGGCGGCTATGGATATGGTGGCGGCTATGGTGGGTACGGACGCGTCCGCGGATCGTCTGGTCTTGGCTCCGGTGTACGTGTAGGCGGGGCTGGGGTTCGCAGCAGCGGGTTTGCTGCCGGCGGCGGCTCACGCGGCGGTGGCGGCGGGGGTCACCGGTAAGCTGGTCTTCAAGGTAATACATGGCGAGCCTATGGCTCGCCATAGCGGGCGCATCCATGCGGAGCCAGTAGGACTCTAATACGGTATGCCTCTTTCAGTGCTGGACATGCCGCTGTTTGCGGAGCCTCAAGGTAGCGTCCTTCCACAGGTACCTGCCAAGACGGGCTTTGCTATGGAACCAACGCCGCAAAAGCTATGGCACCCGCGACGGGTGCTGATTACGCCGGATGCCCTGGCACTGCCGCATGGCCGACTGATGCTGGACCGGGCTGCGTCTTTTGGGGCCGAGGTGGTGCGGCTTGCGAGTAATCGGTTGACCAGCTTTGCTGCGGATTCCCCCGGCAAAGCGTATGCGCTGGCCAAGACTACGTTTGCCATTGTGGTATCGCCGCCGAGTCAGCGCAAGCTGCAGCCGATTCCGCCTTCGGCAGACTGGCAGTTCCACGTAGCGCAGGGTTGCCCGGCGCACTGCCAGTACTGCTATCTGGCCGGTTCGCTAAGCGGGCCGCCTGTAACCCGCGCCTATGCCAATCTGCCGGAAATCCTCGAAGGGTTACGTCCTTTTGCCGGTACAGGACATGTGACTTCACGCTCCCGCAACCGGGCGCATGAGGGCACAACCTTTGAGGCTTCCTGCTACACGGACCCGCTTGGTATTGAGCACCTTACGGGTGCGCTGGAAGAGTCCATTCGCTTTTTTGGGGATTGGGATGCGCCCGTGCAGCTACGGTGGACCACGAAGTTTTCAGCGGTTGCGCCACTGCTGCCGCTGGCGCATAACGGTCGTACGCGGGCGAGATTTTCTGTCAATGCAGCCAGTGTTTCGCGCGATCTGGAAGGCGGTACAGCCAGTGTGACCCAGCGTTTACAGGCTTTGCGTCAAATGGCCTTGGCCGGGTACCCGGTCGGGCTCACGATTGCACCCATCATGGCGGTAGAAGATTGGGAGCAGTCGTACGGCGAACTGCTACAGGGGATTGCCGATACGGTAGAGGGTGTTCCCGTAATTGACTTGACAGCTGAGCTGATTACGCACCGGTTTACACCGGGGTCCAAGGAGGTGCTGCTGGGCTGGTATCCCAAGACCACGCTGGATCTGGATGAGAAGACGCGGGCGGAGAAGCGCACTAAATTTGGGGGCTTCAAATACGTGTATCCCAAAGACACGATGGGGGAGATGCGGGCTTTTTTTGAGAAGACACTAGCGGAAAAGGTACCTGCGGCCCGGATTTTGTATTGGACGTAAGCGGGGATATTCGGCGGAGCGAATAATCTAAGGGTAGCCGCACCTTGCCGACAAGCTGAAGATGCGCTTCAATGAGGGCAGCGTGCGACGTTTCTTTTCCATACTGCTGCTGGTGCTGTTTGCGCTGCCGTTGCTTACACCGCTGTTGGCATTTGCCGGTGGAACGGTGAAGGATGCGGAGCTTCCGGCCTGCTGCCGCCGCGATGGAGCTCATCATTGCGCAATGCCTGTAGCGGCTCCGTCAAAATTGTCTGCGCAGGACAGGCGATGGAGCAGCCCGGTCCAAACGTGTCCCTTTCGTAGCGTGGCACTGCTGCCGGCAAGCGGGAGTTATTTCAGGCCCAAGGCACCGTTTCGCGGCCTGTTCTCCGCAGTGCTTGCTCATCCCCATGGGATCGCACAAACACAATCGCGGCTTTGCATTGCACGCGGGCGCTCGCGCCAGAAGCGTGGACCGCCAGTGTTTTCGTCCTTACAAGGCATTTCCTAAACCATCAGTGTTCCCCTAGCATCCTCCAGGAGCAATGGAGGAACACAGTCTTCATGTTATGTCACGACCGAAAGGCCTTGTTTGACTTGCATGGATTGATGGTGAGTTGTCCCCCGCCTCGACGAAGATATGTGAAGGATTTTCATGCTTTCCGTACGCTACTTTTCTCTAATTTTTGTGCTCGGTATTACGTCCAGCATGCATGCTTCCATTTACGGCGGTGTGCAGGGCATTGTGCATGATCCACGGCATCGCCCGCTTGCCGACGCTCTCATTACGCTGCAACCTGCGGGCAGCCAGAATGCGCAGAGCACGCGCAGCACCCCGGAAGGCAGCTTCCACTTTGCCGCTGTACCACTCGGTGACTACATTCTGTCCGTGTCCCAGCCGGGCTTTCTGCAGCAGGTTCAGCGTGTCACGATCCAGCCCGGCACAACGCCGGTGCTGCACTTTGAGCTTCCGCTTGCCGGTGTAGCCCAGGAAACAATCGTCCGTGACACAGGGGCAAACACAGACTCCGCGACGCCGACTACGCTTGTGACGGCGCGGCAGATTGCAGATACGCCGGGAGCGGACCAGACCGGCTCGCTTGCGCTGATTACAGAGTTTGTTCCCGGCGCTTATATTACGCATGACCAGCTGCACATTCGCGGCGGTCACCAGGTTTCCTGGCTTATCGACGGGGTCGAGATTCCAAATACGAATATTGCCACCAATCTTGGCCCCCAGATCGATCCCAAGGACATTGACTATCTCCAGACCAGCCGCGGCAGCTACTCGGCTGACTTGGGGGATCGGACATACGGTGTCTTCGACGTTGCGCCAAAGAATGGCTTCAGTCGCAATCGGGATGCCGAGCTTGTGCTTACCGCAGGCTCGTTTGCGCAGACCGATGACCAGCTCAGCTTCGGAAGCCACACAGGCCGCTTTGCCTACTACGGGAGCCTCCAAGGCAGCCGCAGCGGCTATGGTTTGTCGGCACCCACAGGCAAGGTTTTGCACGATGCCAGCAGCGGGTTTGGCGGGTTTGTTTCCTTGCTATTTAACCAATCTGCGCGCGACCAGTTTCGTTTTGCGGGGCAGCTACGCCATGATTTTTTTCAGATTCCGTATGACCCTAATCCGAACAGTCTTGAGAACCAGGTCTACAACTCCAGCGGCCTGCGCGACACGCAAGCTGAGACGGATGGATTCGCTGCATTTACCTGGGCACATACTTTCTCAGCCGGCACCCTGCTGCAGGTGTCGCCGTTTTTTCACCATAATGCTGCCGACTACACTCCCAACCCTGCTGACCAGCCGGTTGCTACGACTTCTGACCGCTCGTCGGACTACGGCGGTCTCCAAGCTTCTATCGGCACAGAAGTGAAACGGAACAGTCTGCAAGGCGGTTTATATTCGTTTGGGCAGCATGACAGTAACCTATTTGCGAACAGCTTCAATGACGGCAGTTTTGCTCCCTTCACTCTTTCAGAAACTACCAACGGTGGATTGGTGGAGGAGTGGGTATCGGACAGCTACAGAATCGCTCCCGGAGTCACGGTGATCGGCGGGTTGCGTGCCTCGCAGTTCCGCGCCGACATCGCTGAAAACTATGCCGCGCCGCGCATCGGGCTAGCCCTGGAAGTTCCTCGGCTGCACTGGGTTTTTCGCGGTTTTTATGGGCGCTTTTACCAGCCGCCACCGCTACTTACGGTCGGCAGGCCGCTGGTGACGTATGCCGAGTCGCAAAATACTACCTTGCAGCCGTTGCATGGGGAGCGCGATGAGGAGCACCAATTCGGCGTACAAATCCCCTTGCCCAAGCCGCTGTACGGTTGGGTGCTTGATGTGGATACCTTTCAAACTCGCGCCAACAATTTTCTGGATCACTCGAATATCGGCGAGTCGAGCACGTACCTGCCTGTGACAATCGATGGAGCCTTGGTGCAGGCTTGGGAAACTACGCTGCGCTCGCCCGTACTGCCCCATGGTGGACAGGCGCACCTGGCTTACTCAAACCAACTGGCAAGGCAGAGGGGTGCCGTCAATGGCGGCCTGGTTTGCTTCCCTGTGAGTTCGGCGCAATGCGACGTCGCTCCCGGGTACACGCCGCTGGACCATGACCAGCGGAACACATTGAATGTGGGTTACAGCTCCACGTTGCCGCTGCATACATTTGCATCTACGAATATGTATTACGGCTCCGGCTTTACTAACGGCAGTCCGAATGCGCTCTATCCCGGCAACTACCTGCCGCAGCACACAACCTTTGATCTGGCCCTAAGCAGGGGTTTTGGGGAGAGCACCACTGTATCTGTGACAGCGACAAACGTAGGGAACCGGCACGTGCTGCTCGACAACTCGCTGACTTTCGGCGGGTTTCATGCAAGTGATCCGCGGCAGATTTATGGGGAGCTTCGATACCGGTTTACTGAAGATCGGAAATAAGAAATGCGAAAAGGGGCCATAGTACGGCCCCTTTCGCAGTGCCTGCGGTTAGATTTACTTTACAATCAGGCCCGGCAGAATGGCTGTACCTTCTTGCTGTACGCCCTGCAAGGCATTCGGGTCCAAGCCTAGTGCTATCAGGATTGTCGGTGCTACCTGCGCGGTTGTTGTGGGAACAGCAAGTGTTCTGGCTACCAAAAGCGGGTTCGCCAAGAGCAGCATGACATTGGTGTCATCATGCGAAAAGCCGCCGTGCTCTTCCTGCTTCTTCTTGCTGTTGGAGTATGTTACGCCTACGTTCGGCGTTACGATGATGTCGGGCGTGCGTGAGTCTTGCCCAGGCTGCAGGCCACTGACGTTGTAATTCAAGGCGAGACTTGGTCCGTAGAAAATCTGTCCCAGGCCGATTGCCGCTGCATTGTCTTCCAGCGTTTTTACAGCCGTGCTCACACTTGAACCTTTTTTCAGCCACAGCATAGAAAGATCGTCTTCAGTCGGCCCAATGCCTGTCGGGTTCGCGGGTGACTCTGAAAGGGGCAGTTCATTTTGCAGAAGTGTTGCCGGGGTTGTTGTGCCGTTACGCTGATAAAGTGCCGGATCAATCGGTGATTGCCCGTGCTTGGCCGTGACAATGATAAGTGTGTTGTTGTAATTGCCCGTATCCTTCAGCGCGTTCACCATGTCGCCGATGGCAGCATCCGTGTACTCGATTTCTTTCAACAATTCGGCGGAAGGTACGCCTGCTGCGTTGGTGTAACCGCCGGAGCCTACGCTTGTCTCAATCAACTTTTGACCGACACTGACCACCTGGAAGTTCATACCGAACAGGGTGGGCACCGGCGCAGCAGCGGTGCCCAGGTGAGTTTTGCCGTTGATCTGGTTGAGGATGGCATTGACCTTCAACTGGTCGTAGCACTGGATGTTCTGGAAGCTGTTGGTCCATGACGTCAGGTCGGCACCTGTGTCACGGATGGCGGCGCAGGAGACGCCTTCGGAGGTCTTGACACCGGGCAGGGGGATGACTGTCGAGTTGATTTCAGGCGAGTAGTAATCACTTACGCTGACGCCGCCGGGGCCGCCGATCGACGAATATGCAGGGTGCTTATCGGCCCATGCCGTGTAACCGCCTGCTGCATGAATGAGGTTGTACACGGTATTGGTGCGAACAAAGTTCCAGGGGTAGACCGGCGCGCAGCCTGCTGCGGGGTCTCGCGGCAGCTTCTTTGGGTCAATGGAGGCGATACCGCCGTCGGTCAGTGCGGCTCCGGGAGCGCCGCCGTTCAGCTTGGTTTTGTCGAGGTCGATGCCCTCTTCGTACTCGGTGGTGGTGCCGGTCGGGATGCCGAATGCGGTGCATGGCCCGCCTGCTACGCCGTTGCCGGTTGTAATCGTCGGCGCGTCGAGCGCACGGTCATACGCTACGTCGTAGTAAACGCCCATGCTCTTGGGCGTTGCGCCGGTTACCAGGGTCATGAGACCGGGGAAGGAGTCGGAAGGCTTTGATGTTGAGGCTCCCACATAGTTCACGCCTGTTTGACCCAGAGTCGCCATGTTGGGGCAATACGGCTGGCCACCGTTGACACCGCTAACGCCCTGCGAACAATTCAGGTAATCAACTGCGTGCATGCCGTCAATGCTCAGCAGCAGCACGTGCTTGACCGGGCCTGAACCTACGGCCGGTGTGGCCTGCGCTATGCCGTGTGTTGAAGCTGCAAGGGAGACTGTGATCGCAGCAGTTGCTATTTTGCATCCATCAAATTTCATGACTTACCTCTATGGAGGTAGATACATGTGTGGATTCCCTGGAGTTGTTACATCTTTGTGAAATCTGTGTGAACGGTTTGGATTAGAAATGCATGCCGGAGACGGCCCGGCTCCGTTGAGCCCAGCTTCAGGAGGTGATTTGCAGTTTTCAGGTATGAACTTTTAGAGGCATGGTTGCAGTTTTCGGTGAGGGCTTTAGTGCAACGGCTGATGTGCATGCGCATGGGAGGCACTGAGCATCCCGGTACAATTTGAAGATGAGCTTTAATCAGATACCACGCACATTGGCACAGCAGGACCCTGAAGTTGCGGAGGCAATTGCCCGAGAGGGCGCGCGGCAGCATGAGGGGCTGGAGATGATTGCCTCAGAGAACTTTACTTCGGAGGCGGTGCTGGAGGCAGCGGGGTCTGTGCTGACCAACAAGTATGCCGAAGGGTATCCAGGCAAGCGATACTACGGCGGCTGTGAAGTAGTGGATGTGGTGGAAGAGTTAGCGCGGGAGCGTGCCAAGCGGCTATTTGGGGCGGCGTATGTGAATGTGCAGCCGCACTCAGGCTCACAGGCAAACGCGGCCGTGATGATGGCGCTGCTGGAGCCGGGGGATTGCATCCTGGGCCTGGACCTGGCGCATGGCGGGCACCTGACGCATGGGCACAAGCTGAGTTTTTCAGGCAAGTTGTACCGGGTGGCGAGCTACGGGGTGTCGCGCGGGACCGAAACGATTGACTATGACGAGTTGCAGCGTGTGGCGGAGCGGGAGCGGCCCAAGCTGCTGATCGGGGGCGGGAGTGCGTACCCGCGAACGTGGGATTTTGCGCGCATGCGGGTGATCGCGGACAGTGTGGGCGCGAAGCTGCTGATTGATATGGCGCATTTTGCGGGATTGGTGGCGGGCGGGGCGCATCCTTCGCCGGTGCCCCATGCGGATGTGGTGACAACGACGACGCACAAGACGTTGCGCGGGCCTCGATCGGGGCTGATCTTGGTTGGGGAGCGCGGGGTCGGTGAGCGCGGTGCGGGTGCGGAGCGAGTTGGGGAGCATGGGTTTGCGGCTCCTGCCTTGAGCGGGGCTTCGCCGGCAAGTGCGGAGCAGGTTGTGGAGCTTGGCAAAAGGGTGGATCGGTGTGTGTTTCCGGGGCAGCAGGGTGGGCCGCTGATGCACATTGTTGCCGCCAAGGCGGTGGCATTTGGTGAGGCACTGCAGCCGGAGTTCCGCGAGTATGCGGCGCAAGTGGTGCGAAATGCGTGGGTGCTGAGTGAGGAGCTGACGGCGCGCGGGTTCCGGTTGATCAGCGGGGGGACGGATACGCATTTGGTGCTGGTGGATGTGTTTGAGAAGGGGATGCTGGGCTCGGAGGCGGAAGCGGCGCTGGGGGAGGCGGGGATTACAGTGAATAAGAACGCGATTCCATTTGATACGAACCCGCCGATGAAGCCTTCGGGAATTCGAATTGGAACGCCTGCGTTGACGACTCGCGGGATGGGTGAGGGGGAGATGCGGGTTGTGGCGGGGTGGATTGCGGAGGCGTTGGAGGCTCGTGGGGATGCTAGCGTGCTGAGGCGGGTGAAGGGGCAGGTGTTGGAGTTGGCGGAGGCGTTTCCGTTGTATGAGCGGAGGCGGGCGGAGGGGGCGGTCGAGCGGGTGTAATAATGGCTGGAATTTAGAGGCAGCTCTATAGCTACCAAGTAAAGCTGCTACTAAGCTTATACAAACAGGTGAAAAACATATATAGAACGGCATATTTCTAACATTTTTTAATTGCAGCTACTTATTCTTCTAACCCTGATTGCAACGTTAGCCCATTTGTATTGCGGAAACCTGTATGTCCAGTCTCCAAAATGCTGTCGAACAAGACTTTCCAGAGAATTGTTTCTGTTTGCCAATCTTTAAGCTGTTCATACAACTTGGAGCCTTTCGCAAGGACAAAGTCAACTTGTTGCATGAAGTTCTTTGGAATAGAATTTCGTGCTTGCCACCCATTGATTCCACGTTTTACTGAGTACTGCGCAGCTTGGCCAACTACATAATGCAGCTGGTTCCGAGTTTGAGGAACCGACAATCTACTTAGAGCAAAACGAAAGGCCTCATCAGTCTTAGGTCCTACGCTCCCTCTAGCAAAAGTATACGTAGCAATTTCCTCGTCGAGAAAACCCTTCAAATCATCCATAGCAAGCAACCACCATAAATTTTCTATTTCATATAAAGTGTTTGACTCACGCTTGCTTTCCTTTAACATGGCTCTGAGGTCAGAAAATATCTTAGTGAAGTCTCTACCAAGTATGTCATTCGCGAATCGCCACTTTGCCAAATGAATTTGGTACTGTGCGCTTCCATCTGATTGAATCTGGACAGACCCGGCCGGGGTAGCATGAGACAACAAAAGAATATTGCGCTCGTACAATCGTTTTATAAGAGCAGCAGACAATTCATGTGTTCGAGTCAGATTAAGCCCAAGAGCATCAGAAAACTCGCCTGTCTCACAAGCTTCATCTGAGGCAAGCATGATTGCATAGACAAGTACTGCATCTATGAAGTCTAATGCGCCATAGTCAATAACCACACTACGAGACATAAAATTTGCAAGAAGAGACTCATGAACCTTGCGCGCGTTTTCTTTTACCTCTTCCTGCTTAGCCCAACGCTCGACCTTTATGGTATTTGTACACTCAGAGCAATGAAATGTTCCGTACATCTTTGTGAATGTGCTCCGCGAGGAAAGCTCGCGATGCTTAAAACATCGAGCACATTGAACTGATCTATCGTATGCCTTAGCAATTTCACGCACCTTGACAATAACATCAACATTTCTTAACCCGTAGCGAGTGGCTAACTGCTGCACCGTTTCAGCCCATTTACCGTCTTTATTAAGATGCCAGTAATCCACAGCTAAGCCTACGGAACGCATATCAGCTTGTCTGAAGCGCAAAAAACAACTTTTGATCTGCAGGCATAAAGTAGAGCTACCTTCTTATTTATAACTTTTTTGCGGCCACAGTGTATAGCATCGGCATTGCTAGTGAATCATCAAATAAGCTTTAAATGATATTTATACAGGCGCCATTTGGTATGAGTCTACAGTGGGCAAACCGCTAATTGTTCTACCTTCTTTTTCCTGAGCCTGGCGCAGGTCATGGAGGGATTGGAGGTTGAGCCAAAATTGTGGGGTGGTATCGAAGAAGTGAGCTAAACGAAGGGCGGTGTCAGCGGTAAGGGAGCGGCGACCGTTGAGGATTTGGGTGATGCGATTGGTGGGGACTTGCAGCAGGCGGGCGAGGGCGGCAGCACTCATGTGGAGTTCAGCTAACTCTTCGGCAAGGTGTTCGCCGGGGTGGATAGGAGTCATGTCCAATTCCTTTCTTTAGTGATAGTCCACGATTTCGATATTCGATGGACCGGTTGCGCCTGCGGTCCACTCAAAGCAGACGCGCCATTGATCATTGATACGGATGCTGTACTGACCCTTACGATCGCCCCTCAGGGTCTCGAAGCGATTGCCGGGAAGAGCCATCAAGTCCTGGATGTTCACGGCGGCCTCCATGCGGTCGAGCTTGAGACGGGCTGCACGCTCGATGCCGGATAGAGCTTTAACCTTTTTCCCCGCAGCAAAATCGCTGGTGCGCTTGTCACGGCAGGAGAGAATCACTCACTCATAATCGCAACTTGTATGCGGTACGTCAAGCGTATTTTTATCTAAGGAAGCACAGGTTTTGCCACTTTCCTTCTGCACAGCACCTGTTGCGGGGTTAACTATTCGGCTGATTTGAGAAAGCTTGGAGGGCGGGGTGTTGGGCGTGTTGCTTGATGGCTTGTTGAATTTGGAGGGCCAGGGCCAGGGCGTTGCGGGCCTGGTGGGCTGTGACTTGTGGGGGGGCGTCGGTTTGGATGGCTTGGAGGAAGGCTTCGATTTCTAGGCGGAGAGGTTCGCCGGGGGTGATCGGGGGTTTGTGCATACCCAGAGTTGGGAGACCGGGAGGTACAGGTGCGAGAGTTGGGAGACTGGGAGGTACAGGGGCCGGTTTGTGCGGCTCCCGGATGCCGCTGTTTTCTGGAGAGGCGGGGGGTGGGGTGCCATCTTCCGTGACAGTTCGGAGGCTTGAGGTTAGAAGTGGGTTTACAGCAGTTGCGGGTGCGGATGGATGTTGAACTTCTATGACCAGCAGGTCCTGACGGGCGTAGTCGACGGAGATGTACTGGTGGGGCTGGAAGAAGCGGAGTTTGCGGATGCGTTCGGTGGAGACGCGGGAGGCGGTGAAGTTGGCGACGCAGCCGGAGGCGAACTCGACGCGGACGTTGGCGATGTCGGTCTTTTGGGACAGGATGGGAAGGCCCACGGCATGGACTTGCGTGACGGGGGATTGTGCCAGGTGGAGGACGATGTCGAGGTCATGGATCATGAGGTCGAGGACCACGTCCGTGTCAAGGGAGCGCGGGGAGAAGATGGAGAGGCGATGCGCCTCGAAGAACATGGGGCCTCGCAGAAGCGGGGCGAGGGCCTGCACGGCTGGGTTGAAGCGCTCAAGGTGACCGACCATGAGGGTGCGCTTGTTTGCCTTGGCAAGGGCTATGAGGGCGTCGGCTTCCGCGAGTGTTGCAGCTATGGGTTTTTCTACGAGGACGTGGATGCCGGCCTGGAGGAGCTGTGCGGCTACAGCGTAATGGGCGGAAGTTGGAACGCAGACGCTGGCGGCGTCGATGTGGAGTTGGCCTGCTGCGATAGCGGCCAGTAGGGCTTCTACCGTGGGGAAGATTGCGGGTGGTTCGGTGGCGGTTGGTGGCGACGGGACCGGAGGGGAAAGCAGATCCTTCGCTTCGCTCAGGATGACACTTTCCTGGGGGGCGGGGTGATTAGGAGTGGAGTGACTTGAAGCTTGGTGAGTGAGGGTGGAGTGAGCGGAGGCTTGGTGACTTGAGGTCTGGTGACTGGGAGTGGGGTGATTGAAGTTGCTGTGATTGGCAGGGTTGGGAGTAGTGTATTCGGCCAAGGTGGTTGGGTCGGGATCTACTATGGCGGCGAGATGGATGCCGGAGGCGGCGAGCTCACGGTAGATGCGGATGTGGTTGCGGCCGAAGGCTCCGGCACCGCAGACGGCGATGTGTATGGTCACGGAGTAGAGCCCTCGTGTGTGTGTTGAGGCGAAATAGGGGTGTAGGTTAGCTGCCTTGGACGGTGTCGAGGCAGCGGGTGTAGAGTTCGAGCAGTTGGGTGACCTGGTCTTCGGGTTTGGCTGTGCCGCCTGCGGTGAAGCCGGTAGAGGGCGACGCGGTGCGCAGAATGTTGGTGCTCCCGGCGACGAATTTGAGCAGGTCCAGGGCGATGTCCTGGTCGCGGCGTGCGTGGCTGTTGCCGGTGGGAGATGGTGCTGAATCTTGTGGCATAAAAAGCCTCCGTAGCGATGCTAGCAAAGTTTGCCTGCGGACTGCTTGTGGCGGTGGGTCGTTTGCTGCGCTCAGTACGATTGGAGCGAGCTGAAGTTACTACGTTTCGTAGGTGGATGTGAATGCACAAACGGCTTGTACGAATAGCCTTGTTTTCTCAAACAAATTTGTCTTATGTAATAAATAAACATTCTTCTCACGATCAAGTTGCATTTACAAATTCTAGTCGGAGACTGTGTAATTGCTATTTACCCAAGAATGATTTTCGTTTTCAATTGCTAAGTCAAGAACAGGTCCAGAGTAGTTAAAGCAAAGCAGTTACGGCAGGGCAATTATCGTGCAAATACGTCCGGTAATGAGATCAGCTGGAGAGATACGAAGAGGTACGGCGAGCAGTTGTACAGGATAGTCAATGAAATGGGGGCGAAGGATGAGGAAATTGCGCTCATAAGCCAGATAAAAAAAGTGGAGCTCGCCGTGAAGGTGCACGGCGTAGATAGAACGGGTTGGACTGCGCGGACTATCTGGAATGGTGGAATGGCGATCAAGAACAAGGATGGAATTGGCGCGTAGAACGGGGTCCATGGGGCGGGCTTGCGCGGACGAAAGGGTAATAGCGACGAAGCGCTCGCGAGTGGGGCGGCGCGCGCCATGGTCCGTGCGGAGTTTGTTGTCGATGCTTTTGGGGAGAGGGATGTCCTCAATAATCGAGGCTGGGCTGATGCGATCGTCGTGAATTGCTACTGCCTGTGAAACGAGCGGAATGCCCGTGGGCATTGGGTGAATGGCGAGTGAACGCGAGGGAACGAGGTCAGCAACGCTGAGCTCAAGCGCGGCAAGGACGCGGTCGAGAGCGGGGATGCTGAGGCGGCGTTTGTTGCGAAGGAAGTTTGAGATGTGCGGCTGCTGCAAGCCGGTCTTGCTTGCGAGTAGTGAAGCAGTGAGCACCTCCCGCTCAATTCTGCGGAGCAGTTCCAATCGCAACCGTTCATGCAGTTGGGAAAAGTTCATGTAGCTGCATATGCCAAAGAGCTATGAGCTCCGATCCGAGGGTATTGCCCAATGGCAAGTGTCGCCTACGGATTTAGCTGATAGCAGCAAGTGTGTGCGATTGGGGGAACGAAGGAGGTGACCAGCGGGAGGGCGCGATGGATTGCGCGGCGAAATTTGGAGGGATAGGGTTGGGTTACTTTCACCTGTTTTCTTTGAAACGACGCTCCCGCTGGAGCGGCTCGATGCAAAGCGGCCTTCCGGCTGCGGAGCGAAGCCGCGTCTGCAAGGGCTGCCGAGGCAGGGAGTTGCAGGTGGGGCATTGAGGCGTCAAGGACCTGAAGGACCTGAAGGACCTGGAAGGATTTCCAGGCAATTTAGGAACAGCCTGGGGACAGATCAGGATGGCCGGGCCCGTTGGGGCGTGACGAGGCAATGCGGGGAACAGATGCAGCAGGCAAGCAATCCGAGAACCACCTGGAGAATGAAATGACGTATCAATGTGTGACCTTGAAGGTATGTGAAGGCTGCGGGACGTTGTGGATCCGCAAACAGGCAACTGCGGGCGTGTACTGTGCGCCATGCACGGACGTCCTGCAACATTTTCCTGATCCGAAGACACGGCTGCGACCTGGACGGCCCAAGAAGGAACGTGGAAACGGGTTTGCCGGGGTAGTGTTGCCCGGTATGGCAGCTGCAACGCAGGCAGCGCAGGCAACCGGAGGTGCACTGTGAGTGCGGCGGGGGCGGCGCGGTTGCAGCAGGTGGCGTGGACCAGAAGCAGTGCGGGAGGCAGCACCGGGAACAGCATGGCGAAGAATACAGTGGAGGTACCTCTTAGCTCGCTGGCATTTTACCGGCGATACACCGAATTATTTTTACGCCGGTACATGCAGGTGAGCATGCGGATGGGCAAGGTGCCTTCCGTACTGGGCAGCTGCATGTTTCGGGGGCGGGTGTCGAGCCGGGAGATGCGCTCGTTTGAGGATGCAGTGATTTTTGTGAATGA